>JALQZD010000288.1 GCA_023258495.1 Polaribacter sp. | reverse complement strand
TTCTTAAACACCTCGAGTGAAGTTACTAAGGAATTAATTCCGCTGGTATTTCATTTACAAGCTGGACTTTTATTTTCTGCCAATCGTTTCAACTTTGGCTACATATACCATTTTACAACAAGTAAATCCAAAGGATTGGTGTTTGATAATGGAAATACTTACGGAACGATTGCTATACATTATCTCTTTCGCTAATCGTTAGCGATAAATTCATCAGAAAAGCCCAGTAAATAAACCTTTTCACGAGCACGGGTAAGTGCCGTATACAACCATCTATAATATCCTATTGAGGGGCCATCTTTGAGATATGGTTGTTCTAAGAATACGGTTTTCCATTGCCCACCCTGAGATTTATGACAAGTGAGTGTGTAAGCGAATTTCACTTGAAGTGCATTAAAAAAGGGATTCTTCTTAATAAGCTGAAATTGTTTGGCCCGATTCCGCTCTTCCAAATAATCCTCTTTAACCGCCTCATATAATTGTGATTGTTGCGCATAAGTAAGCGCCGGATGATCACTATCTAAAGTATCGAGGAGAACAATTGTTTCAAAGGGTTTCATATTTGGGTAATCAATCATGCGAACCTCCACTTCTGCAAATTCGAATCCGTAAATGGAATTAAAATCAATAATACGAATGACCTCACAAACATCTCCATTCGCAATAAAACCGGCCTCACTATTCGCTTCGAGCCAGAAATAATTATTCTTAACCACCATTAAAAGGTCGCCTGTGGCCAATTTGTTATCGAGTCCAAGTACTGAAAAGCGAATCTGCTGATTGTATAAATTCGCTCTTTTATTGGATCGCACAATGCAAATACTGTCTTCCAAAAATTCACTATCAAATGCTGATACAAAGGCATCTTCAATATCATATCGATCGGTGAGCAATTCAATATCCGGAAAGTTTAAGTTAAATCGAAAACCCAGCATTTTATTTGAAATACATTGACGAAGCCAGGTTGCATTGTTCAAAATCCCTGAATCTTCATGCTGTCGCATGACCTTTTTCAGTTCAATTTCAATAACCTCCTTATGAAATCTATTTCGTAAATATTCTGCATGTAAAGCAGGACTCACCTCGAGTTTTACAGGTGGTAACTGTGCTGTATCGCCAATAAATATCAATTTGCAATTTCGTCCTTCTTTCACATAGTCGATCAAATCGTCCAATACCGAATTTTTATACAATCCAACATCTTGGCTATTATCTGAAATCATAGAGGATTCATCGACGATAAAAATAGTATTGCGGTGTTTATTCGTTTTTAGAATGAAATCTATTTTGGAATGTTGTTGACTTTTTGGAAAGTAAATTTTCTTATGAATGGTAAAGGCAGGGCGATTGGAATACACAGAAATTACCTTAGCCGCGCGCCCCGTTGGGGCCAATAAAACAGATTTGTAATGGGTAAATTTTAACTTATTAACAAAAGCACTTATGATGGAGGTTTTACCTGTTCCCGCATACCCTTTGATAAGCAGCATTTTATTTAAACTTTGATCAAAGGTAAATCCACTCAAAATATGCAGTAATTCCAATTGTTTCGGTGTAGGAATAAATGGCAAATTTTGTTGTAATTCCAGAAAGAATTCAGATGGATTTTTGATCATAAATAATTAAAAATCTAAAGATATTCTCTTTTCAGAATAAATGTTTCTATCATTGAAAAAAAATTGTAGATTTGCGAATATACTATTAAAACGACTTTAAAAAATGACTTTATTATTGATGATTTTGGGTGCTGCTGTTGCTTCTGTATTAGTGGCTATTCTTATAGTTAAATATTTACCATTAAATCTAAGATGGATTGCATCAGTTTTACTCTTAATATTAGCTATTTTCTTAGGATACAAAATTTACCAGGGAATTATGGAGCCCATTCAATTTGCTAAAGAAAAAGTGGAACGTTACAAGCCTGTAATTCAGAAATTAAAGATCATTAGAGATGCTCAAATGAAGCACTACGAAGTAAATGGAAATTACACGAAAGACAAGCAAGGATTGATTCAGTTTGTGGACTCAGCTCAATTAGCGATTACAGAAACCAGAACAATCGTTGAAAAAGTAAACAGAGGTGGTGGAATTATCATCGATGTTGAAAAAAGAGTTACGGATACCATTGGATATGAGCCAGTTTTAAAATATTTTGAGGACAGAGACTACAAAAATATGTGGCAAGTACCAGGTGTGGAAGGAAAAGAATTTGAGGTTGAGATTGGTACTGTAGAAAAAGTTGCCGGGTTGGTTGTTCCAACGTTCTACGTAAAGACTGCAAAAGAAGACATTCTTCAAGGATTGTCTAGATCGCTGGTGAAGCAAGAAAAAGAAGCGATTGAAACGGATCAAATTAAAGGTGAATTTGTTTCGGTTGGATCTTTAGACGAAGTAAGTACCGGAGGTAACTGGCCACCATCGTATGACAAAAATGATGCAGTTAAAAAAGAGTAAAAATTATATAGATAATTTCAAGAATCTAGAATTATCCATCCAATTTAGTTTGGATGGATTTTCTTTTTTGATCAAGGATATTTCTAGAAATAAGAGTGTTTATTTCGCAGAATATACCTTCTCCTCACCTGCGTCAAAACCAGAAGATTTATTACAGCATATTGAACCAATTTTTAAATCGGACAAACAATTGCAATACGATTTTAAAAAGGTTCTGGTTTACTACAAAAATGACTTGTATACCTTGGTTCCAAATGCCTTTTTTGATGAAGGTAATCTGGCTTCGTATGTAAAACATTCGATTAAAACCTATCCTACAGACCTATTTGCCTATGACGATTTAGATACTATAAATGCTAAATTGGTATACATTCCTTATGTAAATATCAATAATTTCTTATTTCAGAATTATGGTGAGTTTGAGTTCAACCATTACCAATCCTTATTCACCGAAAAACTGATTCGAATCAATCCACCAAATGCGATGTATATGTATGCGGATCTGGAGAATAGCAGCTTACATCTTAGCGTTTTAAAAGGGAAAGAAGTGAGTCTAATTAATTCGTTTCAAATTACCTCTGCCACAGATTGCTTGTATTATATCTTATTTACTGCAGAGCAATTGAACATTGATCATACTGAATTACGATTATTTTTAACCGGATCCATTCGTCAACATGACGAAACGTTTCAATTGTTTGCCAAGTACATTCAGCATATCGAGTTTTTAGAAGCGAAGAATGAGTTGAATACTTCTTTAGACGTTCCTAAACATCGGCATTTTACGCTGTTGAACACATGAGAATTATTTCAGGTCGACTTAAAGGGAGAAGAATTCAGGCACCAAAAAATTTACCGGTAAGGCCAACTACAGATATGGCTAAGGAATCACTATTTAATATTTTAAACAACCTATATTATTTTGATGAGATTTCTGTTTTGGATTTATTCGCAGGAACAGGCAGTATTTCCTTAGAATTTTCTTCGAGAGGAACCGCTTCAATTTATGCGGTCGATGCCAATTTTAATTGCATCAAATTCATTCAAAAAATAAGTGATGAGTACGAGGCAGGAATACAAACAATTAAATCCGATGTTTTTAAATTTTTAGAAAGTTCGAAACTTACTTCAGATGTGATTTTCGCAGATCCTCCTTACGATTTTGATATCGAGAAATTCAATCAAATCGTTGACTTGGTGCTTGACAATGAATTACTTAACGAGGGTGGTGTCTTGGTCGTAGAACATTCAAAATACACGGATTTAAGTGAACACAAACACTTTAGCTATAACAAAAAATACGGTGGATGTATGTTTAGCTTTTTTGAACTAGAGTAAAGATGTGATGATTTCTTTCACGCTCACTCCTTCAGCTTCTGCTTTATAATTCTTAACGATTCGATGCGATAATATGGGGATAGCCACGGCTTTCACATCCTCAATATCTGGTGAATACTTACCATTGACTACCGCGTGTGCTTTTGCGGCAAAAACTAAGTTCTGAGATGCTCTTGGACCTGCACCCCAATCCACATATTTTTTTACAATCTCCGTCGCTTTATCCGAATCTGGGCGAGTTTTTGACACTAGGTTCACAACGTAATTGATCAAATTATCGGTAACGGGGACTTGTAGAATCAAACTTTGAAAATGAAGAATCTCTTCTGCAGTAAATACAGACGCTAGTTCAGCATCATTCACCTGTGTTGTCCGTTTTACAACTGCTACCTCCTCATCAAAAGAAGGATATTCAAGAAAAATAGAAAACATGAATCGATCTAACTGGGCTTCTGGCAAAGGATAGGTGCCCTCCTGCTCAATTGGGTTTTGAGTTGCTAATACGAAGAACGGTTTGTCCAATTTAAAATACTGCCCTGCGACCGTTACAGACTTTTCCTGCATGGCTTCCAACAAAGCTGCCTGTGTTTTTGGCGGCGTACGATTGATTTCGTCTGCAAGAATGATATTTGAAAAAATTGGCCCTTTAATAAATTTAAAATTCTTATTCTGATCCAGAATTTCACTTCCCAAGATATCCGAAGGCATCAAATCTGGAGTGAATTGAATCCGTTTAAATTGCAGTCCTAAGGCTTCTGCAATGGTATTTACCAATAAGGTTTTCGCTAATCCTGGCACCCCAATTAATAATGAATGTCCGCCACATAAAATGGAAAGTAATGTGAAATTAACGGCATCTTCCTGCCCAATAATGACCTTTCGTATTTCTTCTTTAAGGGCATTAAATTTTTGAACGAGATTGTTAATTTCCTGTACCTCAGACATTATTTATTGGTTTCTTTCTTCCAATTCTTTTCAAAAGAACATTTGTTATGTCCAGTTGAGATTTTAATGTAGGTGTCATTAATTTTCTCCTTGGCCCATTTGCTAATCGTCTCTTCTTTTTTCTTCTGAAGCGCCAACTCTTGAATTTTCACGTAATCTATAACTAAATTGGCCGTATGGTTATCAGTACGATCTTTGACAAGGATGAATTTAAACATTTTCTCTCCCGACTGATTCTGGTCAAAAAAGGCATCTGTAAGTTCTCCTTTTTTTAATTCGGTAACTCTTGCGTATAAAGCCGGATCCATACGGGTCATATCGAAACGATGCTCACCAGTATATGGATTAACGATTAATCCATCATTGTTTTTTGTGTCTTCATCATCCGAATATTGTTTTACAGCTTCTGCAAAGGTCATTTTTCCATCTCTAATTTTCTGAACTACTTCCTGAGCTAATTCACTGGTTTTCTTCAGTAAATCATCCGGAACTTTTGGCTGCATCAAAATATGAGAAGCGACGCGTGCCTCACCTTTAATCGCATTTAATTGCATAATATGGTATCCAAATTGCGATTTGAATGGCTGTGAGATTTGATTTAAATCTAAGCTGAATGCCATCTCCTTAAATTCCTTAATGAATGGTGATTCTTTGGTAATCGTATATTGGCCACCATTCTGAGTAACTCCTGGATCATCAGAATTTATAATCGCCTTCATTTTAAAGCTTGCTCCATCTTCTAATTGTTTTTTAATTTCATTCAGCTTTTTAAGGATTCGTTCATTTTCTTCGTCAGTTGGTTTCGCCTTCATTACGATTTGCGACAACGCAACCTCAGCAGAAATTTCTGGCAATTCATTTTTCTCTTTCAATCCGTTGTAATACAAACGAACTTCCTCTGGAGTTACATCAATTTTTTCTGTGATTTTGGTTTGTTCTTTTTGGATCAATAGATTTTCTTTCTGAACACTGTATAATTCTTTTCGAAGATCTTCAATGTCATTAAATCCATACACCTGAACCACTTTCTCTTCAGATCCGAATTCTTTCACGAAGAAATTGATACTGTTTTGAACATTAGTAGAGATTTCAGCATCAGAAACTGTAACAGAATCGATTACTGCATGGTGTGCAATTAATTTTTGCAACATCAATTCTTCTAACATTTCACAATTTGAAATGGTGATTTTACCTTCACTACGTTGCTCTACCTCTCTTTTAAATTTATCGATATCAGAATCAAGTACGATATTTTTACCGATTACAACAGCTACCCCATCTATCTTTATTTGTTGTGCGTTCAGTGATAATCCAAACGCCAAGCACATCATGGCTAAGGTGAATCGTTTAATATTTCTTGAAATTGTTGTTCTTAACAGCATCTTGTAACAGTATTTGTTCTATTTTTTTAATCAATTCAATTTTGCGTTTGTGCAAAATGATCTGTTTAATTTTTGGTCGAATATAACTTAATGGTGCAATGTCATTACGAAATAAAACGTCACTAACAGCCACCAAATATAAGTCTAATGAATCTTGCTTAGAAGTGAATTTGGATTTTTTTAACAATTGATCCTTTTGAAATGGAAGATTTAACAGAATGTCATCAACAGGCTTCCAAATTGAGTCATTTAAATCAAAATTTTTGAAGCTTAATTGTCGTCTTTCTAATTCTTCAGCATCCTCGATATCATCCGATTTAAATAACTTAATAAATTCATTTTTACTGATAATATTATCTTCAAAATGCAGGAATTTCAGTTTAATGAGTTCTTCATTTAATTTGAAATTTTCCTTGCTTACCTCATAAAACGAAGCAACCTCATCCTCGCTTATGACCGTATCTAGTCGTTGCAGAATCAATTTACTTTTATAATTATTGATGAGTAGACCCGATCGATACTCATTGACCAAATCTTCAATTTCTTCTAATTCAGGCTGTGAAATACTGGTCTGAGCTTTCTCGAGCATTATTTGATTAATCGCCCAATCATTAATAAAGTTTGTCACAAATACTGTACTATCTTTACTACTTATATTTTTAGGCAGAATCTGAGCAATATCTTTTGTAAAAAGTTTACTCGTATTCACTATAGCCACAATACTGCTTGAATTTTCTTCTACCTTAGAAAGATTGATATTATCACAAGAAACTAAAACCAGAAGGAACCAAGTATAGCCAATAAATTTCATTCGTCTTTTTTGTAAAAAGAAACAAGCTTCCGCAACTGTTTCTTATTGATTTTAATATCGCTATTTTTTCTCAAATCAGCAACCCAAGTGGAATCCAAGTAATTTTGATAATCATTCATCACACGTCCTCTAATTGCTTTTAAAGGTTTGCCTTGATAGTTGTTTCGATGTGAGCCGTAATATTCTTTTAGACCCAAAGTGTCTTTGGTCGATTTATCCCAAACCTTTTGCTGCATGAGTTCGAATAAGAGTAATCCGTCTTTGTATTCATTTAGTGTTTTCGCGTATTCGGGTTCAGATTTTTCTAGATTATTTTTATAGTAATTAATAATTTGTTGATCCTTAAAATCGCTAAATACATCAATAAGCGATTGATTTTTACCTTTAGCATACGCCAAAAATTCATCGACAAAAATTTCTTTTTCATTAATTCTTAATAACCCTTCCTTTTTCAAGTTTTCTGGTAATGACGAAAGATTTCCAGCACTCAAAATCGGTTTTACGGCATCTTTGACCGTTACTACATATTTGGAATTCAATTTAGCAATGACAGCTTTTTCAGACAGTTTTGCAATCGGACTGTTAAGAATTCTATTTCGCAATTGTGGTTCTAACTCTTCAAAGGATTGAACCGGGTGTTTCTTGATGAGTTGAATGATGTGCCATCCATATTTTGTTTGAAATGGTTTTGAATATTCACCCTCTTTTTGCAAACTGAAAGCGACATCTTCAAATTCTTTGACCATCACTCCCGATCCGAATTTTCGCAGCTTCCCCCCTCTTTTCTTTGTGCTAAAATCGTCGGAGTAGTCACGAGCCAAATGTTTAAAACGCTCGTTTTTCTCTAATTTTTCATAAACTGAATCAATTTTTTTCTTAGAATTTGGTGTATTTCCTCGAATTAGAATGTGGGCCACTTCAAGTTCTCCTTTTGATGGACGGATGGTATCAACTTTTACAATATGATAGCCAAAGGATGTTCTAAAGGGTGGAGAAACCTCTCCTACTTTCGTATTGTAGGCTGCACTCTCAAAAGGATACACCATTCGAAAGGCCGTAAAATACCCTAGATTTCCTTTATTGGCAGGAATCCCTCTTTTAACATCCCCTTTTGCTGATGGGTCTTCGGATGTTTCTACGGCTACTTTTTCAAATTTTTCACCTTTTACAATTCTATCTCTAATTTTTGAAATACGATTGAAGGCATTCAAGGTATCTTTTGGTGTGGCATTCTTCGATAATCGAATTAAAATATGCTTCGCCTTTACTTCGTATTTGGTTCTGTAGTAGGCATCTGCAATCATTTTAGAAATCTGAGCCGAATCACGTAAATACGGAATCGCCAGTTGCCTTTTATAGCCCTCAATTTCTTTACGATAGTTTGGAAGGGTATCAAATTTTAAGCGATAAGCTGCTGCAACTTTTAATTTATAATTGATAAACAATTCCAAATTCTTTACAACGTCTTTAGCGTCTTCATTATCAATCGCATCTAAATTTCGTTCGTAAATCGACCTAAAATCAGAAACTGTTATTTTTTCACCATTTACAGTTGCAATAACAGCATTATTTTCCTGTGCTGTTGTGAGCCCAGAAATAATGAATAATAAAATTAAAACAATAGATTTTTTCATTTTATAAAGAAATTACACCTTCCACACTTTCTGCTTTTTTGTAGTATTCAATCACTTTAGACGCATTATCAACCTTAATCAATACAGAAACGCTGATGTATTTTCCCGTTTTTGACTTTTTTGTATTGATAACTGCCCCGGTATTATTGAAAATATTTTCAATTTGACTCGATTGCTCTCCTGAAGATGGAACAATGAATTTGTACATGTAATCTGAAGGAAATGCAGTCGTTTCATCCAGTTGTTTTTTTAGTTTTTGATAAAATGCTTCTCTGTCTTTCATGAACTCCTGTAATAGAGCGTAAAATTACACTAAATATTATTTTATTGCCTGCTTCTTAATAAATTTGTAGCTTCACTAAGTATTAAAAAAATAAGCGATTTTTTTTGGAGCAAAAACAACAAAAAATAGTCTTTTTCGGCGGTCCAAGTACCGGTAAAACTACAATAATCCAAGAACTTAAAAATAGAGGTTTTTATTGTATGGATGAAATATCCAGACAAGTGACTCGAGAGGCACAGGAAAAAGGAATCGATCAATTATTTTTAACAGAGCCGCTCTTATTCAGCGAAATGTTGTTATCTGGCAGGGAAAATCAGTTTATTCAAGCTGAGAAAAGCGCTGAGAAAATCGTCTTTTTTGATCGTGGGATTCCTGAGGTTTTTGGTTATATGGACTATCTCAAGACGGAATATCCATTGATTTTTATTGAAAAAAGCAGGCAGTATCGCTATGATAAAATTTTCTATTTTCCCATTTGGCAAGAGATTTATGAGAGTGATAACGAACGGTATGAATCGATTGAAGAAGCGCAACGAATTGATAAATTCCTTATCAATGCGTACACGAAATTAGAATATAGGATTTCAACTGTTCCTTTTGGATCTGTTGAGGAAAGAGCAGATTATATTTTGAATTCCATTAAAAAATAAATCACTTTGATTGAAAATACTTTACAGCAATTTTGGGGCTACCCAAGCTTTCGATCCAATCAAAAACAAATCATCACTTCTGTTTTAAATGGTAAAGATGTAATTGCTGTATTGGCTACCGGCGGTGGTAAATCGATCTGTTATCAACTTCCAACCGTTCATACCAAAGGAATTTGTGTGGTTGTTTCGCCGCTCATCGCCCTTATTCAGGATCAAATCGAGGAGCTATCCAAACGAAATATTAAAGCCTTGACCATTCCGTCTGGTTCATCATCAAATGATATCATTCGAATCCTTGATAATTTGAAGTTTGGAGGATATTCGTTTTTATACCTCTCTCCAGAGCGATTGCAATCGCGAATTGTTCAAGAGAAATTAAGGGCAATTACTGTCAACTTAATTGCTGTTGATGAAGCACATTGTATATCTGAGTGGGGGCACGACTTTCGACCTTCATATCGAAATATTTCAGCATTACGAGAAATTTGTCCGAATGCGAATGTCATCGCACTAACGGGCACTGCGACCAAAAAGGTAATTCGGGATATTTCAGTGAACCTGAGTTTGAATAGCCCTTCACTATT
>JALQZD010000261.1 GCA_023258495.1 Polaribacter sp. | reverse complement strand
AGGAGAATACAGAGGGCTTGGAACCGTAATGTTCTTTACAGCGATTATGCTATGGGTATACCGCCTTATTTTAAGGAGAGCGGCGAATTACTTCCAAAAAAATACGTTAGTTGTTCTTGAGAATTTTTATGAAAAGACGTTAAATAGCGCCTTAAGCCGCTGGAAACCAATTGCAATTACCGTTGGTACGTTTATCATGCTGTTTGCTGCATTCGGTGGATTTGGTGCTTCGGTGGCAAGCCAAAGAACAAAAATTGAATTTTTCCCAGACAACAAACCGAATCAGGTAGTAGTCTATATCGAATATCCACAGGGGACAGATATCGAAAAAACGAACAAAATCACCAAGGATATTGAGCAACGCGCATATGCCGTTTTAAATAGTGCAACCTACGTGGATAACGGATACAACTTCATGATTGAGAGTTCAGTGTCACAGGTAGGTGAAGGAGCAGGAAATCCACAAACTGATGGTGGATCTGCTGCAGAAATGCCTCATAAAGGTAAAATTACAGCATCCATGCGTCAGTTTAAATATCGACGTGGATTCGATAGTGAAGAATTACGTCAAAAAGTACAGACAGCCTTGACAGGCATTTATCCGGGAGTGCTAATTTCGGTTGAAAAGGATGCCAACGGACCACCAACTGGTGCTCCAATCAATATCGAATTAGAGGGTGATGATTACGAGGAATTAATCGCGACAGCAGAAAAAATGCGCGTATTTATCAATTCGAAAAACGTTCCTGGTATTGACGAATTAAAGATTGATGTGAATCGCGATAAACCTGCAATGCGCGTGAATGTTGATCGTGAAAAAGCGGGTGAATTAGGAGTTTCTGTCGGACAAGTTGGCCAGCAATTACGTAATGCGATTTTTGGAGCGAAGGCAGGAATCTATAAAGAAGATGGCGAAGACTATGACATCAATGTTCGATTTAAAGAAGACATTCGATACAATAAGAGTGCAATTTTCAATCAGAAAATCACGTTTAGAGATCCATCGAATGGACAGATTAAAGCTGTTCCAATTTCTGCAGTGGCAAGTCAAAGTAACACCTCTGGATTTAGTGCAATCAAACATAGAGATACAAGACGAGTAGTTACAGTTTATTCGCAATTAGCTCCAGGATTTGTAGACGCTGCAGCGGTTGTAAATCAGGTGAAAGAAGAAATGAAAAACTTCACCGAATTACCACTTGATGTGAAAATTGATTATACCGGTCAAATTGAAGAACAAAACAAGCAACAAGAATTCTTGATGGGTGCTTTTGTTAAAGGATTAGCATTAATATTCTTCATTCTGATCTTCCAATTCAATTCGGTTTCTAAGCCGGCCATTATTATGGTCGCGATTTTCTTGAGCTTCATTGGAGTGTTTGGTGGCATCGTAATTACCGGAGCTTCTTTTGTAATTATGATGACCATGATGGGTATAATTTCACTTGCCGGAATTGTAGTAAATAATGGGGTCGTCTTACTCGATTATACGCAGCTTTTGATTGATCGTAGAAAAGAAAAATTAGGAATTGCCATTGAGCGTAATACATATCTCCCAAAAAGTGATTTGTTAGAAGCCATTATCAAAGCAGGTAAAGCGCGTTTGCGTCCGGTTTTATTAACTGCAATTACTACGATTTTGGGATTGATTCCATTAGCCATTGGATTAAACATCAACT
>JALQZD010000238.1 GCA_023258495.1 Polaribacter sp. | reverse complement strand
GATTGACCATTCACGCTTTGAATAATGTCACCGGCTTTCAATTTGGCTTTATCGGCCGAATAGCCTTTGTAAATCTCTTTTAACTGAATACCCTGAGGAGTGTAATACACTTGTACTCCAATTCCGCCATACTCTCCTTCTCTTCGGATTTTTGCATCTTCCACATCCTGTTCATTGTAGAAATTTGTGTACGGATCAAGATCTTTTAAGGTATTATTGATCGCTTTTTCGGTTAAGGCTGCTGGATTAATTTCATCTACGTAATACATATTCAATTCCTTGAACAGTGTATTGTAAATTTCTATCTGCTTGGCAACTTCGAAAAATTTCGACTGAAATGAAAACCCAAAAATGGTCATCACTACAATTGAAATTCCGATAAATCTTTTATTTACTTTCATTCTTTTTCTTCGAATTTAAACCTTTGATAAACCTACCTAATAAATCGTCCATACCCTTTTCCAAATCAGCATATTCAGGCTCTTCTTTACCAAGATACAAAATCATAAAAATATAAGATTGATCCATCTGTTCAACAAACGCAGGTTTACGCAATCTGTAGCACTCTCGTAATTGCCTTTTTATTCGATTTCGATCTACCGCATTTTTAAAATTTCTTTTGGGTACAGAAAAGGCCACCTGAACTTTGGTATCAAGCTCAAATTCGGTTGCCAGATATTTCATCTGTAAAGGAAACGCATTAACTGATTTGCCCTTTGCAAATAGTTCCTCAATGAGTTTTCTGCTTTTTAAACGATCATTTTTAGATAAGGTAAACCTCATAGTACAAACATACTGTAAATGAAAGAATTGATAGGATAACAATCCCTTAAAATTTCGATGAACAAAGACCAAATTTTGAAGTTAATTTAAAAAACAATACCTAAATTTGGCATTATAATAATTTTGAATTCAATTATTCCAAATAATTAAACAACTACTCATTAATTAGACCATGAAGCCAGATGTATTTCAAGCCCCAGATTATTACAATTTAGATGATTTATTAACCGAAGAGCACAAGTTAATTAGAGATGCTGCGAGAGAATGGGTAAAACGTGATGTTTCACCTATCATTGAAGATTATGCTCAAAAGGCTGAATTTCCAACTCAAATCATTGGTGGATTGGCAGAAATTGGTGCTTTCGGACCCTACATTCCTATGGAATACGGAGGTGCAGGAATGGATCAGATTTCTTACGGATTAATCATGCAAGAAATTGAACGTGGTGATTCTGGTGTTCGTTCCACAGCTTCTGTGCAATCATCCTTAGTAATGTATCCGATTTGGAAATATGGAAACGAAGAACAGCGTCAGAAATACCTTCCAAAATTAGCTTCAGGCGAATGGATGGGTTGTTTCGGATTAACCGAGCCAGATCATGGGTCAAACCCAGGAGGAATGACCACCAACTTCAAAGATATGGGTGATCATTATTTGTTAAATGGCGCTAAACTTTGGATTTCAAATGCACCTTTCGCTCAGATCGCTGTCGTATGGGCAAAAAACGAAGAAGGAAGAATTCACGGATTGATTGTGGAACGTGGAATGGAGGGGTTTTCTACTCCAGAAACACATAATAAATGGTCACTGCGTGCTTCTGCAACTGGTGAATTAATCTTCGATAATGTCAAAGTTCCAAAAGAAAACTTATTACCCAACAAATCAGGATTAGGTGCACCTTTGGGGTGTTTAGATTCTGCCAGATACGGAATTTCATGGGGAGCCATCGGTGCAGCAATGGATTGTTATGATACGGCCTTACGTTATGCAAAAGAGCGTATTCAGTTTAACAAACCAATCGCTCAATTTCAATTGCAGCAAAAGAAATTAGCCGAAATGATTACCGAAATTACCAAAGCACAATTATTGGCTTGGCGTTTAGGAGTTTTGAAGAATGAAGGCAAAGCAACTTCTGCTCAAATTTCTATGGCCAAAAGAAACAATGTGGATATGGCATTGAAAATTGCACGTGATGCAAGACAAATGTTAGGTGGAATGGGAATCACAGGTGAATACTCCATCATGCGTCATATGATGAATTTAGAGAGCGTAGTGACCTATGAAGGCACACACGACATCCACCTTTTAATTACCGGTTTAGATATTACCGGGTTGAATGCCTTTAAATAATTACGACGTAGTAGAATTAAAGTTATCAGGACTAAGAGACTCTTTTAAACGAAAGTTCTTCTAGAAGTTTTGGGCAACGCCTGCAATTCACACCCTTCTTTTTGTATTTAAAACAACACTTGCTTTTTGGCTTTAAGCAAGGGCTAGAACAGATACTATCACAAGTGGCAGATACGTCAATTACTTTTGCTTTTGGTGTTTGTGAATAAAATACAATCATCCTGAAAATCAGGGCAAAAATATTATTTATTTAGAATAAATTAAAATAAAATTAGTGGTTTTTAGTCAATTTTATGAAAAGTTCTTTTTCTTGTCTACTCGAATGCGAATTGTAACACTTTTCAAAGATTTCCAAGTTGAAATACGGAGAAAAATAGTCAACATATTCCTTCCTGGAACCCCCGAATGGTGGTCGATTTGTAAATAAAGGAACATTAAATAATAGACCAACCAACTTGCCATTCGAAGTCAGTAGTTGATTCATCTTTACGGCATAATCAGGGCGTAATTTTGGAAAAATAGCGCAGAAAAATGTTTGTTCGATGATTACATCAAAACTTCCCTCTACCTCAAAAAAGTTTCCATGACGTAATTGATTATCTGGAAAATCTGGAAGTCTCTTTTTTAAATTTTGAAGTGCAGTATTAGAAATATCAACAACATGAACATTACTAAAACCTAAATTAAATAAGTATTCTGCTTCGTAGGAGTTCCCTCCTCCCGGAATCAGTATGCGAAGGTTCTTATTTTCTAGTTGATCAAAATACGCTTTCAAAGGTGGAGAAATATCTCCTAGATCCCAACCAATATCATCAACCTGATATCGCTTGTCCCACGCAGATCCAGATAAATCCAATTCAGTCATACTTAAAATGATACGTTTAAAATATCACCGCTTAACTGTAGTATTTGCAATTCAATCAATTTAGCATCAAACTTCGCATTGTTTAAAGCAGTTCTTGCGTTTAATAAATTGATCTGGGCTTGCCTGAACTCTACGGATGTAATTTGACCCAGCTTGAAGCGCTCTTCCGTTCTATTGAAATTGTTTTCTGTGGTCAATACATTTTGCTCCTGAGCCTTTAAAATAAAAAATTGATTGTTATAGTTTTCCCAGGTATTCTTCAAGTTATTCTTAATGGTAACTTTTTGTTGCTCTAATGCAATCTTCTGATTATCGAGTGCAATTACGGCATTTTTAACTCTGGTTTTTCGAGCTCCTCCATCAAAGATATTCCATGATAGATTTAGTCCTGCGTTAAGTCCGTTAGAGGTAATCAAACGAGCCCCAAATGGATTAACTAAATTTTCATTTTCAGTACGATTTAATCCATAAGACGCATTGAAATTTAACGTCGGAAAATAACTCGCCTTATTTACTTTAATGTTGAACTCACTAATGGCAACATTCTTTTCATTTTGCTGTAGCAGTGAATTGTTTTTTAAAGTTTTTTGCTCTATTTCCGAATAATTGATCAGCTTCGAATAATCCACATTGGTTTCCACAGTATAGGTTGTTTCTTTATCGATTCCTAAAATCACATTTAAACCTCTTTTCGCGTTGCTCAATTGCTGTTTTGCAGTGATTAAATTGATACTATCATTATTCACATCAACCTGAGCATTTAAGTATTCCAATTTAGTCGCCTGGCCATATTCATATTGATATTTTGCCCGTTGCAATCGCTTTTGAGAAATGTCTAAAGCCTCTCTTAAATTGTTTTTGTTTTCTGATAATCTTGCAATCTGAAAATAAATCGTAAACAGTTGAAGGTAGGTGTTTTCGATAGTCTGCCTCGCCTGTAATTCGGTTAAATTGTACGTTTCCTTTAATTGTTTGTAATTGTATTTACGCCCCATACCGTCAAATAGCGTGTAGTTTATACCT
Source organism: Polaribacter sp. (assembly GCA_023258495.1). GTDB lineage: Bacteria > Bacteroidota > Bacteroidia > Flavobacteriales > Flavobacteriaceae > Polaribacter. The sequence continues at coordinate 2,079 of JALQZD010000238.1, read as the reverse complement.
AATGAAGTATTATAGGTTTTAGTAATGACTCCATCTCCCCGTCGTTCGGCATCATTCCCTGAAGACGGATCGGTAAATACAATCTTCTGATTATTCCTTCGGTAATCTGTACCTGAATTAATTGCTGCGGACGGTAAAAATCTACTATTTAAAATGCTCGAATTATTCTTGGCGATTTTCACATTATTGTTTGCAATTTTGATTCCGAAGTTATTCTTTAAGGTAATTTTAAGCGCTTCCTGTTTCGTTAAAATCTCCTGAGAAAATCCAAGAAACGGTAAGCTTAAACAGATGATGGGTAGTAGTTTCTTATAATGCATTTTCATCGTATTTTGTATCAATTACAGCGCGTTCCACCTCTTCTTTCGTAATGTCATTTCCGGTTTTTAGCCACTTGATATTCACTTTAAACCAATTCGAAGTTGATAATAATAATGGCAATACGATAAGGGTCAATAGGGTTGCAATCGCTATTCCATAAGCAATTGAAATTGCCATTGGAATCAAAAATTGTGCTTGTCTACTTTTTTCAAATATCAAAGGTGCTAATCCTGCAATTGTCGTTAATGATGTTAAAAATATGGCTCTAAATCGAGACCGCCCTGCAGCCACTAATGCCTCATCAAAAGTCATCCCTCGACGCAAGTAATTGTTGAATTTACCAATCAGAACCAAGCCGTCATTCACCATAATTCCAATCAATGCAATGATTCCTAAGAAGGATAATATGCCAATGGCGAAATCGTGAATAAAATGACCCCAAACCACGCCAATCATACTAAACGGAATCATAATCATCAATAAAATCGGTTGTGAATACGATCGGAATGTAAAAGCAATTACGATGTATATCAATCCTAAAATTAATAAAGAAACGCTCCCCACAGAATCCATAGTTTTCTTTAGTTCTCTATTCTGACCTTCGTAAATTGGAGTTACCGTGGGATATTTCGACAAAATATCTGGCATGATATTGTTCTGAATATCAGCAAGGATATCCGTAGCACTTCCCTTCAATTCTTTTAAATCTGCAGTAAGCTGAATTTCTCGTTTCCCTTCTAGGTGATTAATGGCAATATCTCCTCTTTCGATTTGATAATCCGCGATTTCAGAAAAAGGAATACGCGTTCCATTAGGCGCAATAATTCGCATGTCATCCAGGTCTTTAATGGTCGATCTGTCTTTTCGGTCGTAACGAACCCAAACTTTTATTTCGTCCTGGCCTCTTTGGAAACGTTGCGCCTGGAACCCAAAGAAACCAGCGCGTACCTGAGACATTACAGATTGCAGATTCAAGCCAAGAACATAAGCTTTGTCTTTTAATTGTATTCGAATTTCCTTTATACCCTCCGGATCGTTATCTGTAACATCCTTCAATTGAGGATTGTCCTCTAAAATGGATTTCAATTCGTTTTTGACAGCTTTTAGTTCGGTAATATTATTCCCGAGTAAAGAAATAGCTACAGGACTTCCTCCAAAATTCCCTCCAGACCCAAACACCAAACTTTCAACACCATAAACTTTTCCGACAAGATCACTAATCGAGTTCGTAATTTCTGGGGATGAAAAATCTCGAGCTTCACCTGGCAATAAATTTACACGTAAGCTAGCATTTGCACTTCCTGGTCCGACTCGTTTAATGATGTTTTCGACAACCTTTAAATTTCCAGTTTGTTTCTTGGTGAATTCTTTATTCACTTCCCAGACTTTCTTTTCAATTGAAGAAATAATTGAATCTGTAATGGCTTCATTTGTACCTTGAGGCATCGTCAAATTAATCTGCACTTGATCACTTGCAATTCTTGGGAAGAATGAGGTGCGCACAATTCCACCACTAATGGCCATTACACTAAAAATCAAAATGGCAATGGGAAGACTAAATGAGAAAATTTTATTCTGTAATGAAAATTTCAAAAATGGAATGTAGTAGTGATCTCTTAATTTAGACAAGCCTTCATCTGCAGTTTTGTTTATTCTTTTGAAAAAAGCGTCAATTCCACTCGCTTTTGGATCCAATCCTTCATCTCTTCTCTTTTGATCTAAGGCTTTGGAATGAGCGATATGTGCTGGTAAAATAAC
>JALQZD010000224.1 GCA_023258495.1 Polaribacter sp. | reverse complement strand
TATTCATGGAGATGCAGACGCGTCCGTAAGTATTGATGAAGCATTTCAATTAAAAAAATGGAATCCGAAAGCAGATTTGGAAATCATAGCAGGAGCAGATCACGTTTTCAATATCCGCCATCCATGGACGGGTGAAGTTTTGACAAAAAGTTTTGAGGAAGCAATAAAAAAATCAGTTGATTTCTTAAAAAAATAGTGGAGCATATCGGATTCGAACCGATGGCCTCTACGCTGCCAGCGTAGCGCTCTAGCCAACTGAGCTAATGCCCCAATCAGGATGATAAAAATACACTTTTTTTAAATTGTTTCAATGGAAATTGAATCTGCTTTTCGTAAAATCATTCATGTCGATATGGATGCCTTTTTTGCTTCCGTTGAGCAATTAGATAATCCGGATTTGAGAGGAAAGCCTGTTGCTGTTGGTGGCGGTGGTGATCGCGGAGTAGTATCGGCGGCAAGTTATGAAGCACGAAAATTCGGAGTTCGTTCTGCGATGAGCAATGTGCTGGCGAAACAAAAGTGTCCGGAAATCATTTTTGTAAAGGGAAACTACACACGCTATAAAGAAATTTCCCTTCAGATTCGAGAAATATTTTATGATTATACCGATCTAGTTGAACCGCTATCCTTAGATGAGGCCTATTTGGATGTGACTCAAAATAAAGCAGGAAACCCGTCCGCAAGTTTAATAGCAAAGGAGATTCGAAAACGAATTTTGGATGAAATCGGCTTAACAGCATCCGCAGGGATATCGATTAATAAATTTATTGCAAAGGTCGCCTCAGATATCAATAAACCAAACGGCCAAAAAACGATTAATCCTGAAGAGGTAATCCCGTTTTTAGAAGAACTACCCATTCAAAAATTCTATGGGATAGGTAAAGTTACCGCCTCGAAAATGTACAATTTAGGCATATTTAATGGCAGAGATTTAAAGGAAAAATCCCTGGAAGAAATGAGTCTTTTATTTGGGAAATCTGGAATGCATTATTACGATATTGTACGGGGAATTCACAGAAGCGAAGTAAAACCGAATCGCATTCGTAAATCGCTTGGTGCCGAACGGACCTTTCGAGAAAACATTTCCTCAGAAGTGTTCATGCTAGATAAATTAAATACCATTGCAGACGAACTTGAAGACCGAATGAAGAATTCTAAAACAAAAGGGAAAACAGTTACACTAAAGATTAAGTATTCAGATTTTACGCAACAAACTAGGAGTAAAACAGTTGAAAAATTCATTCAAAAGAAAGCAGATTTTTTACCAATTGTTAGAGAATTATTGTTTCAAGAAAAATTAAAAAATTCTGTGCGGTTGTTAGGTATATCATTTAGTAACTTAGATACCGTAAAAAAAGACCCTGTTTGGGTACAGTTAAAATTAGATTTTTAATGCTTTTACTACAACGAACCAACAACCAAAATCCTGACGTAATAACATTAGTTAAAGAGCTTGATGCCTATCTAAAAATCACAGACGGCAACGAGCACGAATTTTACAATCAATTTAATGGCTTAGACAACATCAGTCATTGCATAGTGGCCTACGTAGATGGAAAACCTGCTGGATGTGGCGCCATTAAGGAGTTTGATGATAACGCGATGGAAATAAAAAGAATGTACTTACGAACTGAATACCGAGGAAAATCCATTGCAGAAGAGATGATTACCGAATTGGAATCCTGGGCTTTAGAGCTCGGATTTACAAGAATTGTCCTTGAAACCGGTGAGCGACAGGTGGAAGCGGTTCGATTTTACCATAAAATGGGATATGAACTGATGCCGAATTACGGTCAATACATCGGAATGGAAAACAGTTCTTGTTTTGAAAAACAGTTAGCGTGAATTTAAGTTATTGGGAATACAAAACCTGGTTATCTGACACTGATTTCACTGTTGTCGGAAGCGGGATTGTAGGCCTCAATTGCGCATTACAACTACGAAAAAACCACCCTTATTCAAAAATCATTGTATTAGAAAAAGGGTTTCTGCCTCAGGGTGCGAGCACTAAAAATGCAGGATTTGCCTGCTTCGGAAGCGTTTCTGAATTGATTAGTGATTTACAATCACACTCGGAAGAAGAAGTCTTTGAACTCGTGAAAAACAGATGGGAGGGCCTTCAGTTCTTGCGGCAAACGCTAGGAGATTCCAATATTAGTTATCAAAACAAAAAGGGGTTTGAGTTATTCCTGTCTCAAGAAGAATTTGAAAAGCGCGAAGATCAAATTGCGTATTTGAATACCCTGTTAAAATCGCTTTTCTCAAAATCAGTCTATTCGGTTTCAGGAAATCTATTTGATTTTCAAAACATCGCACCTAATTATATCGCGAACAAATACGAAGGTCAAATTGATACCGGAATGATGATGCAATCGCTGTTGCAAAAAGCACAATCGGAGGGTATAATTGTTGTGAACGGAATTGAAGTCCATTCCATTGAAAACACAGGAAACTCGGTTCATCTTGAAACCACTTTTGGAGGGATTAACACAAAAATAGTTTGTGTTGCGACCAATGGCTTCGCAAAAAACTTACTTGATGTGGATACCAAGCCCGCACGAGCTCAAGTGTTGATTACAAAACCGATTCCGAATTTACGCATTGAAGGAACATTTCATTTGGATGAAGGGTATTACTATTTCCGAAACATACATAATCGAATCTTATTTGGAGGCGGCCGAAATTTGGATTTTAAAACTGAAGAAACCACTACATTCGGACAAACAGAAACAGTTCAAAACAAGCTGGAAGAATTGCTGTCAACCGTAATTTTACCGAATCAAGAATTTGAAATCGACCAGCGCTGGAGCGGAATCATGGGTGTGGGAAATCAGAAAAAAGCAATTGTTCAATCGATTAATGATCGGGTTTTTTGCGGCGTTCGACTTGGCGGTATGGGAGTAGCAATTGGACCTTTAGTAGGTAAAGAATTAGCTAAATTAGCATCGGCATAAATATCATAAAAGATGCAAATCAAGGAAGAATTAAAACAAATCTGCCTCAATCGGATTCAGGCCAAAATAGATGAAACGGATAGCCGAATTTCTTCGTTACAAAAAGACCTTGGATCTGAAACTAAAAGTTCTGCAGGAGACAAACATGAAACGGGAAGAGCGATGATTCAACTTGAAATGGAGAAAGAATCACAAAAGCTAAAATCTTTTGCTTCAATGAGAAGTGCACTCGATCGAATGGATTTAGAAAATCAAAGCGAGTTAGTGCGACTGGGTAGCTTGGTTAAAACCTCAATTTCAAATTATTTTATAAGCGCCAGCTTAGGTGTTCTTAAGGCAGGACATGAAAGTTATTTTGCAATTTCCCTGCAATCGCCAATTGGTCAATTGTTACTTGGTAAAAAAGAGGGCGATTCAATTCACTTCAATGGACGGGAAATCCAGATAAATAGTATCTCCTGAGGAATTTGGTTTTGTGCTATTTAAGAA
>JALQZD010000163.1 GCA_023258495.1 Polaribacter sp. | reverse complement strand
ATTCTAAAAGACGCTTACGGATTCCGAAGTTGTTCTCTTCGACTTTCTTTTGTGCTCTTTCGATAGATTTGGTAATCATAGAATGCTGAATTACCTCACCTTCTTTAAGCCCCATACGGTCCATCATTTTTGCAATACGATCCGAACCGAATAAACGCATTAAGTTGTCGTCTAAAGCAACATAGAACTGAGAGGAACCAACATCTCCCTGACGTCCTGCACGACCTCTTAACTGTCTGTCTACACGTCTAGAGTCATGTCGCTCTGTACCAATAATTGCCAAACCTCCAGCTGCTTTAACTTCGTCGGATAATTTGATATCCGTACCACGTCCCGCCATGTTTGTTGCAATGGTTACCTGTCCCGGCTTTCCGGCTTCAGCAACAATATCTGCTTCTTTCTTGTGTAGTTTTGCATTCAGAATGTTGTGCGGAATTTTACGCATTTGTAACATCCTACCGAGTAATTCAGAAATTTCAACGGATGTAGTACCGACCAGTACTGGGCGTCCTGCTGCTACTAAATTCCCAATTTCTTCAATTACTGCATTGTATTTTTCACGAGATGTTTTGTAAACTAAATCTTCTTTATCGTCTCTAGCTATAGGCTTATTTGTCGGGATTTCAACAACATCCAATTTGTAGATTTCCCAGAATTCGCCAGCTTCGGTAATCGCCGTACCCGTCATACCAGACAACTTGCGATACATTCGGAAGTAGTTCTGAAGTGTTACCGTAGCGAAGGTCTGAGTTGCATCCTCAATCTTAACATTTTCCTTGGCCTCAATCGCCTGGTGTAATCCATCAGAATAACGACGACCATCCATGATACGACCTGTTTGTTCATCAACAATCATTACTTTGTTGTCCATCACCACATATTCAACATCCTTTTCAAATACAGTATACGCCTTTAAAAGCTGATTCATCGTGTGAATACGTTCACTCTTGATGCTGAAATCTCTGTATAAGTCTTCTTTCTTAGCTGCTTTTTCTTTTGCTGATGCTTCTGATTCTTCAATTTCACCAATCTTAACTCCGATATCTGGCAGAACGAAGAAAGAGTCGTTATTCGTTTTTTCAGACAAGTGTGCAATACCCTTATCTGTTAAATCAATCTGATTGTTTTTTTCTTCTACAACAAACCATAAATCAGCATCTACTTCAGGCATCAGTTTATTATTATCCTGCATGTAGAAGTTCTCGGTTTTCTGAAGAATTTGTTTGATCCCTTCCTGAGATAAAAACTTGATTAAGGCTTTATTTTTAGGTAATCCTCGATATACGCGAAGTAATAAGAATCCACCATCTTTGGTATTTCCCTCAGTAATCAATTTCTTAGCTTCAGCCAAAACACCAACCAAATGTTTACTCTGAAGTGATACCAATTCAGAAACTAAGGGTTTTAAGTCATTAAATTCGTGTCTGTCTCCCTGCGGAATTGGTCCAGAAATAATCAATGGAGTTCTCGCGTCATCAATTAAAACGGAGTCTACCTCATCAATAATTGCATAATTTGGAGCTCTTTGAACCAGGTCTTCCTTAGCGTTCGCCATATTATCACGTAAATAGTCAAAACCAAATTCGTTATTGGTCCCATACGTGATATCGGCATTATAAGCTTTTCTTCTGGCATCCGAATTCGGCTGATGATAATCGATACAATCCGTAGATAATCCGTGGAATTCAAAAATAGGAGCCATCCATGCGCGGTCACGTTTTGCCAGATAGTCGTTAACGGTCACTACATGAACCCCTTTTCCAGAAAGTGCATTCAGATAAACAGGTAGTGTAGAAACTAAAGTTTTTCCTTCACCGGTCATCATTTCGGCAATTTTTCCTCCGTGTAGTACAGCACCACCAATGAGCTGAACATCATAATGAATCATATCCCAAGTCACTGGCTTTCCGGCAGCATCCCATGAGTTTTTCCAAATGGATTTATCGCCTTTTAAAACGATATGTTCTCTATCTGCAGACAATTCTCTATCAAAAGGAGTTGCAGAAACTTCAATTTCTTTATTGTGGAAGAATCGCGTAGCTGTTTCTTTTACAACGGCAAAAGCCTCAGGTAAGATGTCCATTAATACTTTTTCTGATGCCTCATAGGCTTGATCTTTCAGTGCATCTATTTCAGAATAAATATCTTCTTGTCTATCGATATTTGCCTCTTTCGCTTCGGCTTCAAGCGCCTCGATTCTGTCATCAAAAGCTTTGGTTGCTTCCTTGATTTTATGTTTGAATTCTACCGTTTTTCCTCGAAGTTCATCGTGAGATAATTTTGCCATTTCATCTTTGAACTTGGTAACACTATCTACAATGGGTTGTAATTTCTTTAAATCTTTCTGCTGCTTATCTCCAACAAATAATTTAATTACTGAATTTAATACACTCATTATGCTGTATTTATATGTTTTAAGCTTTTTTCTTAGCTCTCGTAAAAGTAATTAATATTCTATTTTTAGAATTGTAAAGTCAAAAAAAAAGCCTCAAAAATTGAGACTTTATTTCGTTATTCATTCGGTTAGTATTCATCTTCGTTCCAAAGATAATCTTCTTCGGTTGGATAATCTGGCCAAATCTCAATAATAGAGTCGTAAATTTCTCCTTCATCTTCAATGTCTTGCAAGTTCTCAACTACTTCTAGTGGAGCTCCTGTTCGAATCGCGTAATCAATCAACTCGTCTTTTGTAGCTGGCCATGGAGCATCTGCCAAATAGGATGCTAATTCAAGTGTCCAATACATTTCTGATACGTTTAATTTTCTGCAAAAATAATTTTTTTACCAAACTATGCAAGTCTTTTTAGAAATATAAATCACAAAAAAAAGAACTTTATTTTTTCTTGGGAATCCATTTGATTTCCTCGACGTTTAAATCTTTAGTCAACTTCCGTGCCAGTACAAATAAATAATCCGATAGTCGATTTAAATATTGCAACACAGAAATATTAACTTCTTCATTATCATTAAGTTCAACGACTAAACGCTCTGCTCTGCGACAAATACACCTCGCAATATGACAATATGACACTGTTGTATGCCCGCCCGGCAATATAAAATGAGTCATTTGAGGTAGTTCGCTATCCATTTCATCAATTTGCCTTTCTAATACTGCAATGGAGTTCGCATCGATGGTCAAAATAGTTAAGCGATCTTTTCCGCTTTTTAGCTTTTCATCCTCTGGTGGAGTAGCCAACATGGATCCAATAACAAATAAATCATTCTGAATCTGATACAGAATAGATTTGTAACTTTCGCTTATATCTTGGTCTTTGATTAGGCCTAAGTATGAATTTAATTCATCAATGGTTCCGTAGCTTTCGATACGTAAATGATGTTTCGGAACTCTTGCTCCACTAAACAGTGAGGTTGTGCCATTATCTCCGGTCTTTGTGTAAATCTTCATAACGTCAATACGTTTTCAAAAATGCAAAGTTACGAAGTTTATACGCGAATAATGAAGTGTTCTTTACGCTGTTCTTTTCGAAAAAAAACCAAACCAAAATAAAAGAGATCCATTGTAACTCTAGCGCTTTTAAAATTGATAATTTCTTGCCACTTTTCTTCACTTTCTTTAGACTGATGGATCCTACGGATAATAAGTATCTCAACTGGAGAATAGGGTTTTAGATAATCAATATTAAAATTATTTAAACTATTGTAAAATAATATTTTAAAATTATCATCTGAAGTTTTAGTTGAATTTTTAATTCTATTAAATTCATCTTCAATCTGGAAGTAGTTGAGAATCTTTATTAGTAATTTTTCTTCAGCTTTTGAGAAAGCTAAATCGGAAGAATTTAGATTCACATTCCTCTGATTTTTTTGCCTTTGATATAGTCCTTTTGTTACAAAGTCGAATACAAATGGGGAGTGAATCCCATGCTGATTTTTGGAGCGAATCAAATAGTTGATGTAAGCTAGTAATCGAAAAATCATTCCTGTTTAGCGCCGTTAATATAAACTGATTCGATATTGCTTGAACCAAATGAATAGGGAAGGAGATGGTAGTTTTTTATCGGTTCTGTAATTATAAAATTTGCCTTTTTCCCTTGAGTTATACTTCCCACTTCGGTTGCTAAATTCATTGCAAAAGCCCCGTTTAAGGTAAGCGCATTTATGGCTTCTTCCGGGCTCATATTCATTTTAATGCAAGCCAATGATACGGCTAAATTTAAATTAGAGCTTGGAGCAGATCCCGGATTAAAATCAGAGGCAATGGCTAATGGTAAACCTTTGTCGATGATCTTTCTGGCCGGTGCATATGGAATTGATAAGAATAAAGAACATAAAGGTAAGGCTACCGGAATGGTATCTGAATTAGCCAAAGAATCTATTTCAGCATCGGTTAAAACTTCCAAGTGGTCAACGCTAAGCGCATAATTTTGAATTGCTGATTCGATTCCACCAATGCTATTAAACTGATTTACATGTACTTTAGGAATTAGACCATAAGCTTTCCCTGCTTTTAAAATTCGATCCATTTGACTTGGACTGAAGTATCCCTTTTCACAGAAAACATCAATAAAATCTGCTAATTCTTCTCTGGCAATGACAGGAAGCATTTTATTGATAATCAAATCAATGTAATCCTCAGGATTTGATTTGTATGCTGTAGGAATGGCATGAGCACCCAAAAACGTCGCTTTTATTGGGATTTCTGAGCTTTCTTTTAAACGTTTGATGACCCGTAATAATTTAAGTTCGCCTTCTACTGATAATCCATATCCCGATTTTATTTCAATAGCTCCAGTACCTGTTGAAATCGCTTGTTGTAATCGTGATAATGATTTTTCATACAATTCATCTTCGGTAATCGATTCAAGCTTTTTGGCCGAGTTTAAGATTCCGCCCCCTTTATTGGCTATTTCTTCGTAAGTCAATCCGTTGATACGATCAACAAATTCATCCTCGCGTGTATCTCCAAATACCAAATGTGTATGGGAATCGCACCAGGTAGGAAAAATCAATCGCTCCGTACAATCAATTTGTTCGATTGCAATTTCAGGAACAGTATCCATTGAGCCATAATCTTTTATGAGTCCATTTTCAACCCATAAATAGGCATTTTTAATGGATGGTAACTCATTCATCTGCGCTCCACAAACTTTTCTTTCATAGGAGTTTCGGACTTGTAAAAGCTCTTTAATATTGACGAAAATTTGGCTCATTTTTATTGATTACCTTAGCAAGACAAACTTACATAATTTCTTAAGAATGGTATCTGACAATGAATATGCACCTTACTATAAAAATTATATTCAACCGTTTGCTAACAATGGAAAATCCATTTTAGAAAACCTGTTGGAAAGTCAAAAGGAATTCGATGATTTTCTAAGAAAACAACCTGCAGAGAAACACAATTTTAGATATGCAGAGGGCAAATGGACGGTTAAGGAGGTTATCCAGCATATCATAGATACAGAACGCGTATTTGCATATCGAGCGCTATGTTTATCAAGAGGCGACATAACACCATTGCCTGGTTTTGATCAGGATGTATTCGTTGATAATTCTTATGCACAAGAACGTGATTATTACGAATTGTTAAATGAAATGGCAACCCTTCGCCAGTCTACAGCACAGTTATTTCATTGGATGAATGAAAAGGCACTTTTCAATATGGGAACCGCTTCTGGAAACTCAATATCCGTCAGAGCCATAGGATTTTTGCTTTCTGGGCATCAGATGCATCATTTAACCATTTTAAAGGAGCGGTATTTCTAACAAAAATCCGAATCTGAAATACTCGGGGTTTAACATCTATGTAAGACTGCCTGTCATGTCTTCTGGTTTCACCCAGGCCTCATATTCTTCGGCGGTTACATATCCTAAATTAATCGCCTCTTCCTTAAGAGTAGTTCCGTTTTTGTGAGCAGTATTCGCAATTTCCGCGGCTTTATAATAACCAATCTTCGTATTTAAAGCGGTTACAAGCATTAACGAGTTATTAACCAGTTCTTTAATTCTTGAATGATTTGGTTCAATTCCAGATGCACAATTCACATCAAAAGATACACAGGCATCACCAATCAATTGTGCGGATTGTAGAACATTAGCCGCCATAACTGGTTTAAATACATTCAATTCGTAATGTCCTTGAGTTCCACCTACAGTTACGGCAACATCGTTACCCATAACCTGAGCGCAAACCATCGTCATGGCTTCAGCCTGCGTCGGATTTACTTTTCCAGGCATGATAGAAGATCCTGGTTCGTTGGCAGGAATGATAATTTCACCAATTCCAGATCGTGGTCCTGAAGCCATTAAACGAATATCATTCGCTATTTTATTAAGTGATACGGCCAGTTGTTTTAACGCACCATGCGTTTCAACCAAAGCATCATGCGCTGCAAGTGCTTCGAATTTATTTTCTGCGGTTACGAATGGTAATCCGGTAAATTCAGCAATATATTTTGCAACCAAAACATCGTATCCTTTTGGAGTATTTAATCCAGTTCCAACAGCTGTTCCTCCTAAGGCCAACTGACTTAAATGTTCTAGTGAATTACGTAGTGCCTTTAAACCAAAATTTAATTGTGCCACATAACCTGAAAATTCCTGTCCTAAGGTTAATGGAGTGGCATCCATTAAATGTGTTCTACCAATTTTAACAACATCCTTAAAGGCATCAGCTTTCATCGCTAAGGTATCTCGTAGTTGCTCAACTCCAGGAATGGTGACTTCTACAATTTTTTTATACCCAGCAATATGCATTCCAGTAGGGAAGGTGTCATTTGATGATTGAGATTTGTTGACATCATCATTCGGTTGAATGGTTTTTTCTCCTTCACCAATTACTTTTCCGGCAATTTCGTGCGCTCTGTTGGCAATGACCTCATTCACATTCATATTACTCTGAGTGCCAGAACCCGTTTGCCAAATGACAAGTGGGAATTGATCGTCAAGTTTACCTTCTAGGATTTCATCACAAACTTGACCGATTAAATCTCTTTTTTCGGTTGATAAAACACCTAATTCACAATTGGTAAAAGCAGCCGCTTTTTTTAAATATGCAAATCCATAAACGATTTCTAAAGGCATAGAACCTGCAGGTCCTATTTTGAAATTATTTCTTGAACGCTCGGTTTGTGCTCCCCAATATTTATCGGCCGGAACATTTACTTGTCCCATAGTGTCTTTTTCAACTCTAAATTTTGTCATTTTCCTGAAGATTTTAAAGCCACAAATTTACAAAATATAGTGCGACTAGTTATAAACAAATTAAGGTTTTAGACCGTTGAAAAATTTTGACTTTACCAACTTTTTATTCAAAATATATTTTATTTTTGTGTCGTTAAAAAAATTAATGATGTTAGATTTTTCAGAATTTTCGGGATTAGTGTTGTTCATGTTCATTTTCACAGCTGGTTTTTGGCTGTTAATATTCCTTCTTACGTTCGTAGTTCCGTATTGGATCGGTGGAGTTATCTGGGAAAATTGGAAATTGAAGAAAGAAGCAAAAGAAGCCGCAGAAGGCAAGTAAAATATATAAGATTCAAAAAAAGCTCGTTCTTAAACGAGCTTTTTTTATGTTTACAAGTGAAGTATTTAACTACTCCCTCCATATTCTTCAAAGTCATCGCCATCACGTCCTCCTCTTCTTTCTCTTTTCTTTTGCTGATTAAATCGATACACAAAACTCAATCGCAGCTGTCTCTGTCTCCATTGGAATTCGCTATACTGCTCAAATGCACCTGCCACAAAGGAAGTTGATCTTCTCTTTCTGCTGTTAAAAACATCGCTAACATTTAAACTTAACGTCGCTTTTTTCTTGAAGATATCCTTACTAGCAGCCAAGTTCGCAGAGAAAATTCCTTCTCGCGTCGATTGTGCATTTCTATTCGGACCTCTGTAGTTCATATTGAATTGAACATCAACCTGCTTAAAGAACGTCATCTTCTGATTCAAACGTACAAAGAACGCCGTATTCTCGAAATCAAAGTTTTGTGTGAAACGAGTTGTTAGATCTGTGTAGTCTCCATCTGTAACTACCCTGAATACGTTGAAATCAGCGTTGATGTTCCAAGCTTTAATTGGACGATAATTCAGTGTGAATTCAAACCCCATTCGTTCTTGAGTAGATAGATTAATCGGGAACCGTATAATGATGGGATCACCATTATCGGTTAAATCCCCTGTATCTTGTTGAATGAACTCCCAGTTATCGCTACTTGTGTTGTAATACACAGATGTATTCAAGGTAAATTTCTCCCATTTCTTTAAGTACCCAATTTCGAAAACATCACTTAATACCGGATTCAAATCAACGTTTCCACTAAAAATGTTACTTTCACTGGAACGGCTTGGGAATGGATTCAGAAAGCGTCCTCTAGGACGACGAATTCGACGGTTGTAACCAATGGTCATTGACTCTGTTTCGTTAAATTCAATACCGAAATTAATTGTCGGAAATAAGTTACTGTAGGTCTTAGAATCATCAGATACTGATGTCTGTTGTAAAATATCAACCGATGTATGTTCAAATCGTAATCCTGCTAAAAAAGAAACCTTATTAAATTCCTGTCCATACTGGAAGTACGCAGCATTTACTAATTCCTGATAATTAAACGAGTTGTTTAATCCTACATCGGGAACAAGAGGACCATTTGGGAATACCAATCGTTCAGCAAGATAAAATTTATTAAAAATAT
>JALQZD010000127.1 GCA_023258495.1 Polaribacter sp. | reverse complement strand
GGTTGATTCTGGTCCAGCTGCAAATAGATTAAAATTAGCTTTTAAAATTTTGCAGCTGGACCAGAATCAACCTCGTATGTGTTATAATAATACAAATAGGACTCCGTCTGATGGAAGTGTGATACATTTTCTAGATGGTTATCCAAATGGAAACTATACCATCACTCCACAGGATTCTACTCAGATTAATAATTCAGAATTAATTAATACATTAAACCCAGGTCTTTATAATATCCAAAAGAATTATTTGGACGGAAGCACAGAACAGGTCATGATTTTAAAGGAAAATGAATAATCAATTTATATATATAGTTGTAATAACCACTTGCTCATGGCTTAGTTCGTATGGACAATATACCCAGGTTCCTGATAACGTATTCGAACAGCACCTAATAGACCAAGGGATAGATACTGAGGGAATATTGGACGGACAAGTATTAACGGATGACATAGCTAATGTAATCACATTGAATGTAAGTCCCGAATCCCAAGAATTTCCCTTAATTCAGGACCTAACGGGTATAGAAGATTTTACAGATTTGGAGTTTTTTGTGTTCAGTAGTAATGCTGTAGAAGAGGTAGATTTAAGTCAGAATTTTAATTTGAAAACACTTGTTTGTAATGAAAATAATCTTCAAAATTTAGATGTTTCAGGTAATGTGCTTTTAGAAACACTGAATGCTTCCAATTGTCCAATCGGGGTATGTGAGCAAGAAAACACGTTTTCTGTTTTAAACCTAAGTAATAATACCAATTTGAAAAGTCTTGTTATTGGATTTAACAATTATCTACAGGTTATTGATTTAAGTAATAACCCTATGTTAGAGGGTGGTGTTTTTGTTGAAAACCCAGAGTTAACAACTCTAAATGTTAAAAACGGAAATAATGAGAACTTACAAAATCTTAATGTTCTTGATAACATAAATCTAACTTGCATCACAGTAGATGACCCTCTAGCTGCAACTCAAGGAGATACATACCCATATGACCAATGGAATATTCAGGAAGGGATTGTTTTCAGTGAAGATTGTTCCCTTGGTATTGAAGAAGCTATATCTGTAATGTTTACAATATTCCCAAACCCAACAAAAGACCTTCTAACCATCCAAAACCAAATTGATTTTGATATAGATGGTGTAGTTCTGTATGATACGCTTGGAAGAAAGGTTATGGAGTACTCAGAAGCAACTGAATCAATAGATGTATCCAATTTAACTGCTGGAATATACTTCATTCACATAACAACAGACAGAGGAATAGTGACCAAAAAAGTCATTAAGGAATAGTTAAACCTGTATAAATAAAGGGTTTGGGCGCAGTTCAGAGCTCTCGTCCAGACCGCAACTAAGAAGTTGTGTTGTCCCGCTAAAGCGGGAAAGTGGTTTAGAAATAGACCAATGAGAAGCTTGTCCGTTTGGATGGGCTTTTTTTGTTTAAATTTATCCATGCGCTTAATTCTTCATGCCGTTTTGGTGCTCTTTTTTACACAAGGAACACTCATTGCTCAGTGGCAAAGTATAAATGCCCCGCCAGGAGGTTACATTAGAGATATGATTCAGGTGGGGACTACGATTTACGCGGCCTCAGGTGGTGGAGTTCTGTATTCACAAG
>JALQZD010000043.1 GCA_023258495.1 Polaribacter sp. | reverse complement strand
GTGAGATTGAGGAGTTTTTAGCGGCAAATACAGGCGATTTCTTCGAAACACGTTCGTGCAACGCATTAATTGGAGCTTCAGGAAGCTTTGAAACATTTTTTGAATTTATCTTCGAAAAAAAATATATTGATGAATGGAAGTCTGCGCAGCTTGATTTTAAACCGCTTATGAAAGTACTAGAAGTGCTGATTCATTCTACCCAAGCAGAAAGAGAACTCAACGATCATATTTCTGACATACGCAAGAAAATGATACACATAGCAGCGGTAAAGACACGCTGGGTGATCCGACAATTGTCCGTTGAAGAAGTTTGGATTTCACCTGCAGCGTTAAAGGAAGGGGTAATGTGCTCCTTTTTTTAAATGGAATCCGGCAATTCCATCCGTATTCGTAATTCTTTCGGATAGTAATTATTGAATCGATTGCCCATGGATTTTATCCACCCAAGTGGTAATTCATTATGCGTAACAATTACCCATCCTTGTGGAGCGTCGATGGAAAATGTTTCTCCTTTTAGGTAGCGTAACGCATCAATTTTCGAAAGCTTAACCCGTGGGAATCCCTCATTTAAACTAATATTCATAGCTAACTCATGGTCTGGAACTAATTTATTCTTCATCCTAGTTCCGAGTCGCACGCCCCACTTTACAATGGTTAAGTTATTCAAGAACTCTTTCGCCAGGAAAGATTGAGCAGAAGGAAAAGCAAAAATAAACTCGTTTTTTTCGAGTTGATCGTAGGCCTCGAAATGAGGAGAAGGTAATTGTACAAAAGTCTCCATGATAATTTCACGCGACTTTTTCTTTTTACTATTAACTTTCTTTTTAGAAGATTCATGTGTTGTACTACCAGCCTTTCTCAACACTGCAAAATAAAATCCTTCTGTTTGCATATTTGCAGGTAGCGCATAAAAACCGAATCCTAATGTATCCTTAGTTAAACCCCATGATTCGTCCACTTCAAGTTGAACCGCTTCGAACGAATTATGCTCCATAAAATCGAGCAGCTGCAATTCATTCTCCGCTCTGTTGAACGTGCATGTAGAATAGATGATATACCCTCCGTCTTTTACCAAATCAGCGCAGTGACTCAGAATGTTTTGTTGTCTGACTTCACACGTTCTCACATTCTCAACACTCCACTCCGCTCTGGCATTCGGATCTTTTCTAAACATCCCTTCACCAGAGCAAGGTGCATCAACTAAAATACAATCGAATGTTGAACCGAACTGGTTAAAATCCTCTACCGCATTGTTCGTGACGATACAATTCGAGTAACCCCATTTTGAAATATTATCGCGCAAAATGTACGATCGACTACGAATGATCTCATTTGAAACTAAGATTCCCTTGCCTTGAAGAAAATCTAATAAAATGGTGCTTTTACCTCCAGGAGCTGCACATAAATCTAACAAAATAGGTTCTTCTGGAAGCGTTAATTGATTAACAATCCATTCCACAAACATGGAACCTGCCTCTTGTGGATAATAAGCGCCGGAATGAAATAATGGGTCGAGTGTAAAACTTGGTCTTTCTATAAGATACCGACCTAAAACTGTCCACGGAATCATCTTTTCTTCTTCGAAAGACCCACTCGACTTCAGTTTATGCAAACGAATAGAAATTGGACTTTGCTCATTGAGGGACCGCAATAAATCCGCCGCTGCAGTAGGTGGCCAATCCTGCTCAATGCGCTGACAAAATTGTTTCGGTAATAGTGGTATTGAATCTGGATTTTTCAATCGAGTCAATGCAGTTTTTGAGCAATATAAAGCACTTCTTTTTCCATCAAACGAAAACGAGCGATTTCGCCTGCAGAAAAATGATCGGAAGGAATGTATTCAGTGATTTCAAATCCAGCTTTTCTCAACCAATCCGGATAATCCTTTCCAAAAAG
>JALQZD010000017.1 GCA_023258495.1 Polaribacter sp. | reverse complement strand
GGGTGGATGTTTCGAAACTTCTAAGTTAACGACACACAGTAAACCAACTTTTGTTACGCATGGAGTTATTCATTATTGTGTACCAAATATTCCGGCAAGATATGCCAGAACAGCCTCTGTTTCAATTAGTAACATCTTCACTCCTTACCTATTGAATATTGCTGAAGAAGGCGGATTCGAAAACGCTTTACGCTACGAAAAGACCTTGCGGAATGGCATGTATTTCTACCATGGAATTTTAACAAATAAAACTGTGGCAGAATGGTTTGATTTACCATTTAGAGATATAAATTTGCTGATTTTATAATTCTATGAAATTACTGAAGCGAATCGGATTTTATCTAATTGGTGTAACTATTGGCGTTTACTTTGTTCAATTTATGTGGAAAGAAAAAGATGTTTCTTTCGATTATGGAATGGACGCCAGAACCTTAAAATCTATTCGAACCAAAACCATTTTGTATTCTGATGCTGTACAGCAATTAATTAATGAAAAGAAAATTGATACGTCCGAAATCTCCTTGCTTCTCCGGTTTTCTGATGTAGATTTTAATCAAAGTAAACCCAGGCAAAAACCTTGTGCTGAGTACTTGTTAAACGGAAAAGACCAATTAAAAGACAAGAGCCTTTATATCTCTCGATGTGATTCTACCGCAACTATCGAAAGGGTAATATTAAATACAAAATAATAGTTGCATTAGTTCTAACAGAATCCGATTTTACTTATCATCGTAGTGCTTTTTTTCTAAAGTTTGCTTTACTAGAATCATAGGTCTCAATTTGATTTCACATAAGAATACGATTTAATTTCGCTCCAAATAGTGATCTATAATCATATCCACATTTTTGATGGTTTTTCGAACCCAATGTTCATAAATTTCTCTTTTTTCTGATGGTTGTAATTGCCAGTCAAGATGAGATACTTTTAATTTACTCGTTACATACTGCAATATAATAGCCACAGCTACCGAGATATTCAGGCTTTCTGTAAATCCGTACATCGGAATTTTCAAGAATCCATCTGCACGCTCTTTAATGATATCAGAAATACCTTCCTTTTCACGACCGAATATAAATGCAGTTTTTGTTGAAATGTCAAAATCAGGTAAATAGGTTGAATCAATATGTGGAGAGGTTGCAATTAGCTGATACCCCTGTTGTTGAACATGATCTAGGCAAGGGATAGTATTATCAGTGTCTTTTTTAAACCGATGAATATTTACCCATTTGTGAGATCCACGAGCAACATGCCTTGAAATTTTATTGGTGAACTCATTTTCAATAGTGTACACATCCTGGATCCCAAAAATATCACATGAACGTATCACAGCACTTGTGTTGTGTGGCTGATAAATATCTTCCAAAACAACCGTAAAATGCTTTGTTCGTTCATTTAAAACCTTCTGAAATAGCTTTTTACGATTATCGGTAAGGTAGGATTCTAAATAGCGTAATAAATCATCTGTCATTGCATTTTAAAAGTAGTATTTTTACTTTATATCGAAGTGGATAATGCAAAAATTAGTGGTATTAACCGGTGCTGGCGTTTCTCGAGAAAGTGGATTAAAAACATTTCGAGAGGCCGGCGGATTATGGGAGGGTCATGATGTTATGGAAGTCGCCTCT
>JALQZD010000372.1 GCA_023258495.1 Polaribacter sp. | reverse complement strand
GCTCTGCTATTTACTTTTTTAAAACCAAAGCTTTGAAACGCTCTGGAAAAAATCTAAAAGCCTTATTTTCTAATCTTCCTGAAGAATGAGGAGGATGTAGATAGACCATATGTCATAATTCCACTATGTTGGATTATAATTTATATTATGTTAAATAGAATTTGTGCAACACCTGATGACCTGTTCTCCTTTTTGTAATAATTGATGGAATTAAGAAAAAATCAAAAAAAGCTTTTATTGATTTTTGTGCTTTACAAGGTTAACCTTTTGTTTTAGTTTTTATGACTATCCATTCTCCTCTATACGTAATGGCATTTCGAAGGGTGCTATTAATGACGATTGAAGCTGTATGATTTGGGAACAATCGGAAATTAATTCGCAAAGATTCCTGTCTTCCTTTTACCCATAAATTGAGTGTATAACTTTGTTTTTTTCGATCAAAACTGATGGATTTTTCCTCAATTCTTTGATTGAAAATAAAACTATTATCATCCGTACTGTAGGCATTGATAATGCGTTGCCCACCAAAAAAAGGAAGATCCATAGAAATACTATCCTTGAAAATCCTCATGTAATTGGCTATGTTAGCCAGATTAACAAAATTTTGATTGCTACCCGGTGGTAAGGTGTTATAGGTATTAATGCCCCCACTAAATTGCAAAGGTGATGCATTACGAGCGGTAAACTCGATATTTTCTTCCACCACAATTTTCTTGAGTTCATCCAAAGATTGCTTCGAAACTTTAGGTTTTTGGGATACACATCCCATAATCAGTATTAATAAAAACCAATTTAAGTAACGCATAACGTGTTAAGTGTTTGATCGATAACCTTTTAAAGGTACAAAATAATTTAAAATGAAGTATTTTTAATCAGTTAAAATGTTGTATTCTTGGCTTTCAAAACTTTGAATTCATTGGAAATAATTTTTGAGGATGACTACTGTATATTGGTGAATAAGCCAAATAATGTTTTGGTACATCATGCGCATCATTCTCGAAATGTTCGAGATGAAGCTTCACTTCTAGATCTCATTAAACACGACACACATCAGACCTTCTATCCAGTACATCGACTAGATCGTAAAACCTCTGGGGTAATCTTATTGAGTAAGAAAAAGCAATATGTTTCTGAGTTTCAGGAGTTATTTACGAATCAGGAGATTAAAAAGATATATTATGGATTGGTTCGCGGATTTGCGCCTCAATCAGTAGATATCGATAGTCCCGTAAAAGGACGTGATGCAAAGGTGTATAAAGAAGCACAAACAGCATTGCGAAGTCTGGATAATATTACACTCAATATTCCGGTAAAACCTTATGATACTTCCAGATATAGCTTGGTAGAACTGAAGCCCAGATCAGGAAGAATGCATCAATTACGGATTCACATGCAAAAGATTAGTCATCCACTAATTGGGGATCCAAAATATGGTGACAACAATCATAACATCATGTTTGATAGTCATTTTGGTATTTCCAACCTTTTTCTTCATGCAGGACGATTGTCATTTATCCATCCGTTTACATCAGAAAAAATAAATGCCAAAGCTCAGTTTCCTGAACATTGGCAATTTGTATTTCATAAGTTTAATTGGAACAATCCCTTTATTGTTCAATAGATTGTGAGTAAAATCCTACCAACTCTCCATCTTCAAATGAGGGACTTACTTCAATCGGATTACAACATACTTCACAGTCTTCGATGTAGGTTTGTTGAGCGACACTTGAATCAAAAATCATGGAAATTTCTTCCCAGCAATATGGACATTGAAAGAAGTGCTCTAATTCCATTAGTCTTCGATTACCTTTAAAACAAGTTTTCCGTTTTTCTCACCAGTAAATAATCTATGGTAGGTAGATTCAAAGTTTTCGATGCCGTCGTAGATATCTTCTCTTGATTTCAATTTTCCTTGCATCATCCACATACCCATTTCTTTTGCGGCGTTGGCATAATTTTTTGCATAATCCATTACCACCATTCCCTGCATAGAAGAACGAGTGACCAGTAAGGCCAAATAGTTACTTGGACCTTTTATTTTTCCCTCATTGTTGTACTGAGAAATGGCACCACAAATAACGATTCTTGCACGCATTCTAAGATTTGTTAATACAGCATCTAAGATTTCACCACCAACATTATCGAAATACACATCAATACCCTTAGGACATTTCGTTTTTAAGGCTCTGTATATATTTTCTGATTTGTAATCGATGGCATCATCAAAGCCCAATTCATTCACAACATAATCACACTTTTCTTTACCTCCTGCGATACCAACAACCGTACAACCTTTAATTTTTGCTATTTGTCCTACAACGCTTCCGACGGCACCGGCAGCCCCAGAAACCACCACCACGTCTCCTTCTTTTATTTTTCCTTCTTGAAGTATGCCAAAATAAGCAGTCATTCCAGGCATTCCGAGCGTACTAATATAGGTGGTCATCGCAACCAAACTTGGATCCACTTTATACCAGTTTTCACCGTTTGTAGCCACATACTGCTGCACTCCTCCCCAACCGGTTACACAATCACCTACCTTAAATGGAGCATCTCCTTTTGCATCGATTACCATTCCGATAGAACCTGCTCTCATAACATCGTTTATGCCCATTGGGGCGATATAGGATTTGGTTTCGTTCATCCATCCTCTCATGGCTGGATCTAATGAAATATAATGTTGTTGTATGAGCACTTCACCGTCATTAATTGTCGGAATTTCATTGGATACTAATTCCCAGGTATCTGAGTCTGCAACGCCATTGGGGCGTTTTTTAAATAGGATTTGCTTGTTCATAATTGCTAATATTGAATTAATTCTTCTAATTTATGTTTGAATCTTGATTTTGATAAGTATTGATTTTCCAATTCTTTTTGAAACGGAATTGGCGTATCTAAACTTCCTAATCGATATACAGGAGCATCCAAATGCTCAAAACAATTCTCATTGATAATCGTTGCAATTTCGGCTGCTACGCCACCAAATTGTGAATCTTCCTGTATCACCAATACCTTACCTGTTTTCTGAGCTGAATTGATGATTGTTTCTATATCTAACGGAACTAAAGTTCGTAAATCAATGATTTCAATGGAATACTCTTTAAATTCTTCAACCATTTCTAAAGCCCAGTGCACTGGAGCTCCGAAAGTAATGATACTGATGTCATTTCCTTCTTTTACTACGGATGCCTTTCCGATTTCTTCTGTGTAATAATTAACTGGAACATCTTGATAAACAGAGCGATATAGCGCTTTGTGTTCAAAGAATAATATCGGATTCGGATCATTAATTGCTGCATTTAGTAAGCCTTTTGCGTCTTTTGGAAAAGCCGGATAAATAACTTTTAATCCAGGAGTTTTTGTAAACCATGCTTCATTCGTTTGACTATGAAATGGACCTGCTCCCACGCCTGCGCCGCATGGCATTCGTACAACCACATCAGCATTCTGATTCCAACGATAATTTGATTTGGCTAATAAATTGACAATCGGATTGAATCCAGAGGAAACAAAATCACCAAATTGCATTTCCATAACTGCTTTCATTCCATTTACAGAAAGTCCGTATGCTGCAGAAACAATCGCAGACTCACAGATTGGGGTATTACGAATTCGATCTTTACCAAATGCATCAACGAATCCTTCCGTAATTTTGAAAACACCACCATATTCAGCAACATCCTGTCCCATGACTACTAAATCGTCATGTTTTTCCAAACTCTGATATAAACCATCTGAAATAGCATCAACCAATCGTTGATTTTTTGTTGCACCCGAAGGTTGAATGAATTCTGCATTTTCATCAGCATACAGATCATTTAATTCGGTCGTCAAATCAGGTGTGATTTCTTCTTCATTAAAAGCAATGGATAGGTGTTCGTTGATTTCCGTTAAAATAGATTCCTTGAGTTTTACTTCATAAGTTTCCTCTAAAATTCCATTTTCTTTCAAATAGAACTGGAAATTCTCAATCGGATCTTTTGCAGCCCATTCTTCCATTAATTCCTTCGGAACGTATTTCGTGCCGCTCGCCTCTTCGTGACCTCTCATTCGGAAGGTTTTGAACTCCAGTAATATAGGTCTTGATTT
>JALQZD010000358.1 GCA_023258495.1 Polaribacter sp. | reverse complement strand
AATGGAATTGTACCACCAACGATTAATCATAGTACAGTTGATGAGAATATCAATCCGGAACTTAACCTTACTTTGAATAAGGCTCAAAAACGAGAAATCAACGTGGCCTTGAGTAATACATTTGGATTCGGTGGTCATAATGCCTGCGTTGCTCTCAGAAAATTTCAAGAATAGTCAATGAATTTTATTCGAAAAATAGTTCAACCCCAATCACAAGAAGATGCTGAATTATATTTCGAACTAAAAAAACTGCTGTATTTCTCTCCAAGGAATTTATCTCATTACAAAAAAGCTTTTACCCATCGTTCTACTCAGGAAGTAGATCAGAAGGGAAATCCTATCAATTATGAACGGTTAGAATTTCTTGGTGATGCTATTTTGGGCTCCGTGATAAGCGCATATTTATATAAGCAGGTTCCTGCAGGAACAGAGGGGTACTTAACACAGATGCGATCAAAAATAGTTAGTCGTAAACACCTGAATGAATTGGGAAAAGATTTGGATCTTATCCGTTTTGTGAAGAGCAATATCGTTGAGGCGCATATTTCTGATAACATCTACGGAAATATCTTTGAAGCATTACTTGGAGCTATATACCTAGATAAAGGATACAATACTTGCCAAAAATTTATTTATAACAATGTGATTGTTCCTTATGTGGATATTCAAAAACTAGAAGGTAAAATCACAAGCTATAAAGGACTGATCATTGAGTGGTGTCAAAAGCAAAAAAAGAAATACAAATTTGATACATATGAAGATTCGGGTAATGAAACGGTAAAACATTTTAGTGTTCGAGTTAGTATTGACGGAGAACAAGTCGCAAAAGGCCGTGCGACTTCAAAGAAAAAGGCTGAGGAACAGGCATCTAAGCGTGTTTATTATGCGCTTCAAAATCAAATTTCTTTAAGTTCATAGCGATAACGATTTCGTTAAAATCCTAATGTAAGCGGTTAACAATTGTTACATTAGCAAATTATTTGGGTCGAAAATTCCATTATGCAAAAACACGCCATCGGATTAAATGAATTGTATGAAGATAATTTTTCCTTAATAGGAATCCATACAACATTAGAGGATTTCAGGTTGGCGTATTTATTGAATCAAACGCTAAAAACACAATTGATAAAAGATAAACAAAGCTTAATATTCAAGAAACAAAGAAAATCATCGGCTTTTACTATTTTCACCTATAATAGTTTGAAATATGAAGACCGATGGGATTTAATTGCGAATAGTTCTGTTGTGGATGTAAAAAAGGATGAAAGTGAATTATTACTCCCTTCAGAAATCAAAACGTATTTGATTCCTGAGCGAAAAACTATTGATTATTTCATCAAAATTACAGGAAATATCACCCAAGATTATATAAGAAAAACAGTGAAGAAAATTCAATCTATTGATCAGATTGTAACTTCTTATTTTATTGATAAAAACACCTTAAAATCTAAAGAATACCTAATTTTTTAGTTATGCCAAATAGTAAGAAGACCAAAATAGTAGCAACATTAGGACCAGCAATCGCAACGAAAGAAGATTTAAGAGCTCTCGGAGAAGCTGGTGTAAATGTGTTTAGAATTAACTTTTCGCATGCCGATTATGACAAC
>JALQZD010000229.1 GCA_023258495.1 Polaribacter sp. | reverse complement strand
TTTTTTGGGTTTTTGTTTCTAAGGATCATCTCACAGTCATTAATCCATCGAACCGAGGAAGTGTCTATTTGATTCTGAAATCGGTCGATCTCGTAGTCTTCATATCGTTCAAAAATAGATGTTAAGGTGTCTGAATCTGTTATTGCTACAAATTCAAAAACTCCGGTTTTAAAATCTGAACAATTTCTTTCAGGTGCCCTGAAACAAGAACTAAAGAAAATAAGAATTAGGAGTAAAGATAAAAGTGATTTCAAGAGTAGGTATTTGATTCAATTACAAATATACTATTACCTTGCATGAGATGTTTAAAGAACGTTATTTTCCAAGTAAACGCCTGAAAGATTGGCTGACCGCTCATGCTGTTAAAACCGAAATTATAGGGAACTCTGAGCTGGGGAAACCTATTCATGCGATACGTTTAGGAGAAGGTCCTGTTAAGATTCTTATGTGGTCACAGATGCATGGCAATGAATCAACTACAACTAGAGGATTACTTATTTGGCTTGAAAAGTACCTTAAATCTCCTTCTTATCATAAAGAGCTAAGTTTATTAATTATACCACAACTAAACCCCGATGGTGCCGATAACTATACACGAGCCAATGGAAGGGGAATAGATCTCAACCGCGATGCGCTTACTCAATCACAAAGTGAGATCAAGGCTCTCATGCGACTCGTTGAAGAATTTCAACCTCATTACAACCTGAATTTACACGACCAAAGAACCAGATTTACAGTTGGTGACACCAATAAGGAAGCTGCTTTATCCTTTCTTTCAGCCGCGGCCGATGATTCTCTTAGGATAACTCCTACAAGAATTGTAGCTATGCATCTGATTAATCATATGGTATCATTGTTACCTGACGATTTCAAGATACACATAGGAAGATATGACGATGGTTTCAATCCGAATTGTACTGGGGACTACTTTCATGCCAAAGGCATACCAACGGTGCTTTTTGAAGCCGGTCAATTAGGTAATGATTATACAAGAACAGCTATTACGTCGATTATTGCGCAATGCTTATCGAATCTTCTTGAGTTTTTATCTAAACCAATACCTGATCATTCAGCCGACACCATTTTTACAGAATATTGTGAACTTCCAGAAAACAAAACGAATAGTTACGACGAATTTGTCATTACAGAGAAGCATCAATTCTATGTGAGATACATAGAGGTCCTAATTAATAATCAAATAGATACGGTCTTTGAATTTACCTCTTATGATAAGGTAGATTCGCGAATTTTAAATCTTAGACAGATTTTAGACTATCGAAAGGCATCAGCCGTAGAACAGCAATTAATTCAACTAAGACTGAGTCAATACCTCGAAAATGAATAATTCTTAGAAATAATTAATAAAATTGAATTATTTGTAAGTTTTTCTTCACTTCTGTAGTATTTTTGCCGAAAATTCAAGAAAATGCCAAAGGTTAAATTAGACGAGATTGATCACCAGATACTGGATATGTTAATCGAGAATACTCGTATTCCTTATACTGACATCGCCAAAAAGCTATTGATTTCAGCCGGAACGGTTCACGTACGTGTTAAAAAAATGGAAGATGCCGGTATTATAAAAGGATCTTCATTAACCTTGGACTACAAAAAATTAGGTTATACATTCATTGCTTACATTGGAATTTTTCTTGAAAAAACTCATCAAACGAAATTT
>JALQZD010000203.1 GCA_023258495.1 Polaribacter sp. | reverse complement strand
GTTCCTTAAGAAGCGTGCGTAGTTTAAGAGGTAAATCCGTCATTTCATCAATATTATTTTTATCCATTAAATATTTGATGCCTCCTGTAGTTTGCTCTACCACTTTGGCCTTGCGATCAATCATTTTGGTGAAATCAATTTTAGGAGTGTTAATCACAATTCCATGCTCTTCGAAATGCTTCACGGCATCGTAATAATGATGTGAAGAATCTAAAAGTGCCTTTGACGGAATACAT
Organism: Polaribacter sp.; assembly: GCA_023258495.1. Lineage (GTDB taxonomy): Bacteria > Bacteroidota > Bacteroidia > Flavobacteriales > Flavobacteriaceae > Polaribacter. The sequence goes on along the minus strand of JALQZD010000203.1, from coordinate 5,094 downwards.
CCAACATTTAAGCATGTCCCACCTAATGTGGTATACTTTTCAATGATGGCAACTTTTTTTCCTAGTTGTGAAGCTCTAATCGCTGCAATATAACCTCCTGGTCCTGATCCAATAACAATTAAATCGTAATTCATTTTTATGAAAATTTTTGTCATGCAAAAGTACGTAATCTCCATCATTTACCTACAAAGAATTGTGGTTAATTCCTATATTTGACGCAAACTTTATATTTATGGAAATCGTCAAAAAAGCATTGTTAGCCATTCTACTTGTATGTGTTGGAGCTCAATTTTTCGGACCTAAATTGAATCAAGGAGAACTAAGTTCTTTGGCCCCGTTTATTGCCGAGACTAAACCATCAGAAGAGGTGCAAAAAATAATGAACCAAGTTTGTTTTGATTGTCATAGCGATGTGACCAATTACCCGTGGTATAACAACATTACTCCTGTAAATTATTGGATTGCCGATCATGTAAAAGAAGGGAAAAAGGAAGTAAACTTCTCAAAATGGAGTGAATATTCTTTAAAAAGGAAAGAGCATAAGTTCGAAGAAATCTGGGAAGAGGTTGAGGAGAAACACATGCCTTTGAATTCATATACCTGGGTGCATCGTGATGCGAATCTGTCTCAGGAGCAGATTGAAACAATGGTAGCCTGGGCGAAGGAGAAGCAGGCAGATTACAAAGCTCAAATGACGCAGGAATAATTGGACAATACGGTTTTCATTATCGGAGCTGTTTGGGTTGAACCCAACTCTTCGGCAGCAGGGAGCCGAATGTTACAACTTATTGAATACTTTCAAGCACAAGGAAGCAAAATCGTCTTTGGAACTACCGCCCATCGGAATGAGAACAGTATCGATCTGAAACTATTGGGTATTGAAACTCATAACCTACGGCTAAATGATACTTCCTTTGACGCACTGCTTCTAGAGATAAATCCATCTATTGTTCTTTTTGATCGCTACATCACTGAAGAACAGTTTGGTTGGCGGGTTGCAGAAAAATTACCAAGTGTCGTTCGAGTTTTAGATACTGAAGATCTCCATTGTCTGCGGAAGGTTCGCGAGAAGCAATACAAATCAGGAAACGTTTTTCGAACTTCAGATTTATTGAACGAAGAAATTACAAAAAGAGAAATTGCCGCAATTTTGCGAAGTGATTTATCCCTTATCATTTCGAAATTTGAAATGAATCTATTATTGGAAATCTTTCAAATTCATCCGTCCATTTTATTGTATTTACCTTTTTTACTTGGGAAATCTGTTGCTGCGCAAAACGTTCCAGCGTTTGGAGATCGGAGAGATTTTATTTCCATTGGAAATTTTTTACATGCTCCGAATTTAGATTCTGTGATTACCTTAAAAAAATCTATTTGGCCAAAAATCAGAAAAGAACTACCAGAGGCAAATCTTCATATTTACGGAGCATACCCAACTCAGCAGATTAAAGATTTCCATAAACCCAATGCAGGATTTTTTGTTCATGGTTTTGTAGAAAATCAGCATGAAGTTTTACGTAACGCGAAAGTTTTATTAGCGCCATTGTCCTTTGGTGCAGGATTGAAAGGAAAGTTTCTTGATGGAATGCTAAATGGTTGTCCGTCTGTTACGACATCTATCGGTATCGAAGGATATGCCGATGAAGAAAACTGGTGTGGCGAAGTGTCTAACGAATGGGATGATTTTACCGACAAAGCCATTGCGCTTTATCGGAATGAATCAAGCTGGAATCAAGCACAAAGAAACGGGTTTGAGTTGTTACGGCAGTTCGATAAAACTGAACATGAATCCGAATTTACTTCGAAGTTAAATTCCATATTTACGGATTTGGACAACCATCGCAATCATAATTTTATGGGAAGTTTGTTGTTGCACCATCGTCTCAAAAGCACAAAGTACTTGAGCAAATGGATTGAGGAAAAGAATAAAGCTTAACTTTATCTAGTGAGACGAATTTTTTGTTTTCTTTTCTTCGGATATGTTCCCTTACTTTTCGGACAGAAAGTCGTTGAAGAAATTGCTGAATCGTATTTTCAGTATTACAAGTATCCTCAAGAACAATTTATTTGTCAGTTCAATAAGGCAAATTACTTTCCGGGAGAGGAGGCCTATTTTCAATTGTATGTGCTAGATAAGCGAGAGAAGACATTGTTTCTCGATACACAAAAGGTATGTTTTTTACTTTTTAATGATAAAGGCCAACGAATTCTTAAAAAGTACTTGTCGGTAGACGAAGGTGTTGCCGCCAATTCCATAACGATTCCCAAGAATTACAAGGGATCGGTTCTCTATTATTCGTTTGAAAGTAACTGGAATTTAAATTTTCAACGCACCAAACCCAAACCCATTTTTGTCAATGTTGAAGAGAGCGAACTCAAGGAAGATATTGATGTTTTAGCCCATTTTAAAGTGTATCCGGAAGCCAATATTTTAATTGACAGTCTTACATCCATGGTTTTTGTTCGTGCTGCCGATAAGAACTTTACAGGACTTGCTATTGAGGGTGTAATAAAAGATGAGCAAGACGAAGATGTGGCCTTTTTTAAGACGGATGATTCTGGATTTGGGCGATTCTTTTTGAAACCTAAATTTGGGAAATCCTATCGGGCAGAAGTCATTCTAGGAGCTAAAAAGTTTAGTCAGAACTTACCATCCGTTTCTAAAAACGGATTGGTATTTAATGTGTTTGATCGGGGTCGTGAGTTTTACTTCGGATTTCGAGCAAATTTGAAAACAACGGATCGCTTGTCTTACATCATTCATTCGGATGGGAAAATTGCTTTGGCCGGAATTCTAAATTTAGACGATAAGCGAAAAAATGCCTTTTATTTTTTGAAGGATAAACTATTAAAAGGGATCAATACCCTCTCTATTTTTAGTGGTAAAGAATTAATCGGGGAGCGATCTTTTTTCAATAATTTCAAAAAGTCATACCGAGAAATTGAAGTGACTCAAAAACGAATTCATAAGGATAGTGTCGAGTTTGCTTTCCAGAAAAAACTAACCGATTCCATTGTTCAGTTATCAGTATCTATTCTTCCGAAATCGAATAATGCGGTTGCTAAACATCGATTGTTTCGTCAAATATATCTCGATCCGATTGATTCTGTTTTACATCAGGTCAAAAAAGAATATGTGTTGGATCCCATCACTTTGAAGCAGTTTTTCGACTTGCAAAAATTCTCAAATCAATGGGGTAAAATTTTAGCCAGTGACACGACGAAAATCAAACATTATTTTAAACGAGGTTTTGACGTGAGTGGGACCTTATATAATCGAAAGAAAAAGGAGCCTTTACCGAATACAGTTGTCAATTTTTTCACCTCTTATCAAGCGGGAAGTTTTACTACAGATGACAAGGGAGAATTCTCCTTAAAGGAATTGTATTATGCGAGCGATGACGAATTGAAAATGGATCCACAAACGACCAAGAAAGTCATTCCGAGTTTCAAATTGGAGCCGCATAAAGATCTCTATGATACGTTAATCGACGTCAATTTAAAGAAAACCTTTATTGGACAAAATTTGGTTTCGCGAGATGTCAATCCATTTTTTACAGAAGATTACGAGCAACTTGGCGGAATAGAAATCAAGTCAAACACACGTTCCAAAAAAGACCCAGATGTAAATCCGCTCGATGATACTTCGTTCACTCAGAATTATGAAGTGAACGAAGAGAATGTATATAATTACCGAACCGTTCTTCAATATTTGGAATATCAATCTAGCATCGTGGTCGATAACCGGTCCTCATTTGTGAGTATTTACAATACGCGAACCAACAGTCAAACCATTATTGGTGGTGGCGACGGTGTACAACCCATGAATATTTATATCGATCAGATTCTGATGCGTCAACAAGATGCAGAGATGCTGAAGAATATTTATATGCACGAAGTCAAAAGCATTCGCATCAATAAATCGGGTATTGGTAGTGGCGGATTAAATCCCTTTGGATCGATTCATATCTACTTGAATAAAAAGGGATTATTTAAGGAATTGAAATCCAGATCCAAACGAGATGCTGAGGTGCTTTATATCCGATTGCCTTACGGATTTGAAAAACCGAAAATCTATTCACAACCCGAATATCAGTATGAAATTGGTTCAGAAAGTTTTAATAGATATGCTACCCTACATTGGGAGCCCTTACTCAAATTGACAAATGAAAAAATGACCTTCAAAGCCAATATTCCCGAACAAATCAAAGCCTATAAATTGATTATTCAAGGGCTGACCAATGAAGGGAAAATCATTGATTTCGAATTGGAATTTGGAAATTAAATTAGGCTGTAATCAGTCCGGCACGTTTTAATAAAGCTTCTGGATTTGGTTCCTGACCTCTAAAACGTTTGTACAATTCCATTGGTTTTTCTGTTCCGCCTTTACTTAAGACATGATCTTTAAATTTGGCAGCCACTTCTTCATTGAAGATGCCTTCTTCTTTAAAATATTCGAACGCATCTGCATCTAGAACTTCTGCCCATTTATAGGAATAATATCCGGCAGAATATCCGCCTTGGAAAATATGAGAGAAGGCCGTACTCATACAGTTTTCTGCTACATCAGGATACAGAGAGGTCTCTTTAAAAGCTTCTAATTCAAACTCCTTAACAGAAGAAATTTTATCAGGATTCTCATTAAAGTGCCAAGCCATATCCAACAATCCGAAACTCAATTGACGTAAGGTTTGCATGCCTTCCATAAAGGTTGATGAATCCTTAATTTTTTGAACGTATTCCATCGGAATTACTTCACCGGTTTCATAATGTTTTGCGAATAGTTCAAGCGCTTCTTTTTCGTAACACCAGTTCTCTAACACCTGACTTGGAAGTTCAACAAAGTCCCAAGAAACTGATGTTCCAGATAAACTGTTATAGGTGGTATTGGCTAACATTCCGTGAAGTGCATGACCAAATTCATGGAATAGCGTTGTTACTTCATTAAAAGTTAACAGAGAAGGTTTGCTTTCTGTCGGTTTTGTAAAGTTGCAAACAATCGAAATGTGTGGTCTTTCATTGATACCTTCAAAAATCTGTTGCGATTTGTATGATGTCATCCAGGCGCCATTTCGTTTACCTGCTCTCGGATGA
>JALQZD010000173.1 GCA_023258495.1 Polaribacter sp. | reverse complement strand
GCGTAAAAAGGTTTTACATCAATACCTTCATTGGTTTTCCAGATTAAGGTATCATTGTAATCGGCACCTTTTAAATCCACTTGAATTTTTTGTTTCCAGGCTTTTACCGGAACCGGTTCGAATGATTTGAATAAACTTTCTATCATTATTTTACCGTATCAAATTCGATTACATAAATGTCTTCGTTTTTCTTTTTCATGAGGTATTTTTCGCGTGCAAAACGTTCTAGTTCAAGCGAATCCTGCAGTTTTTTTATCGTTGCTCTGTCCTCATTGATGCGATCTTCATAGAATTTAATGGTCTTCTCCAGCTCATCAATTTCCTTATTGAATTCTCGATGAACGAGGTAAGAGTTTTCATCAAAAAAAGTCATCCAAACAGCGAAAACCAACACAATTAGGACAATTATGTTGGTGAAGAATTTAAAGATTTTATTTTCCTTCAGCGCTTTGAAACTCATTGCAGTCGTTCGTTAATTACAGAGCGAATGATTTCGATAGCTACGGTATTGTACCGATCATTCGGAATAATAATATCTGCAACATTTTTGGTCGGCTCAATAAACTGTTCATGCATCGGTTTTAAGGTCGATTGATAACGATTCAATACTTCATCAATATCTCTTCCTCGTTCAGTAATATCGCGTCGAATTCTACGAATCAATCGTTCATCACTCTGCGCGTGTACAAAGATTTTGATGTCAAATAAATCGAGCAGTTCTTTGTTGTTGAAGATAAGGATTCCTTCGACGATGATTACCTTTCTCGGATAGGTTTTAATAACATCTTTCGTTCGATTGTGTGTCACAAATGAGTACACCGGTTGATCGATAATACGATCTGCTTTCAGTAATTTCAAATGTTCAATCAGTAATTCAAAATCAATTGAATTGGGATGATCGAAATTGATTTTGTTTCGTTCTTCGAGCGATAATTCGTCTGTTGCTTTATAATAGGAATCTTGAGAAATCACGCAGACTTCGTCAACAGGTAGCCCTTTCAGGATGGTATTTACCACAGTGGTTTTTCCACTACCGGTACCTCCTGCAATTCCGATGATATACATAACTAAAATTTGGTTGATTACTCCCTATAAATATATTACAAATTTAGGAAGTTGTTAATTTTTATATCCTTTGCCTTAAGGTCGAACATTAGATTATATAATCCGAAGAACGTTCGGTTCATATAGATAAAATGTTTTGATCCCCGGCTTGCATTGTATTGTCTTAATTCTGTATTCCTCGCATAACGCTCTCCGAACTCACTAATTTCCCCAAAGAATGTAACATCAGAAAAATCAAATGTCTCGGCATGCATTGGTTTTGTGAAAATACTAAGCATTTCATGAAACATATCACTAAAGAAAGCTAATTCTTCTTTGGTGTCCGTCTCCAATAAAATTTCAAGCTCATACATTTTCTTTTCAAATCGTTTTTGATCGGATAAAGTGGCTTGGTCTGCCAATTCAAAATACGGCGTGTAAAAATCTTCGGGAATGGCTTTCATACATCCAAAATCTAAGGCAATGAGCTCAGTATCTTTCGATACTAAGAAGTTTCCAGGATGAGGATCAGCATGTACCTTTTTCAGTTTATGAATCTGGAACATGTAGAAATCCCATAAGGCCTGACCTAATCTATTCGCCTTTTCCTGATTGGTATTTGTTTCAGTAAATTCAGAAAGGTGAATTCCCTCCATCCAGTCCATGGTGATAATTTGCTTTGAAGACTGATCTTTATAGTATTTAGGGAAGGTAATATTTGGAATACTTTTACAGGCATTTGCTACTTCCTCGCTTTGGGCTACCTCTAAATTGTAGTCGGTTTCTTCCAATAATTTATCCTGAACTTCGAAGAAGTATTTATCAGACATTTTTCCTTTCATATTAAACATTCGAATTACGAATGGTTTCAATAGAGCTAAATCTGATTTGATACTTTCAGATACGCCCGGATATTGAATCTTAACCGCATAGGTTTTTCCGTCTTTTTTTGCTTTGTGGACCTGACCAATACTTGCCGCATGGGCAGCTCTCACATCAAATTCATCAAATAGATCAGTCGGATTCTTACCCAAATTCTTCTTGAATGTACGTAATACCAGGGCTTCTGATAATGGCGGAACAGAGAATTGCGCTAACGAGAATTTCTCCACATAGGCGCGCGGCAAAATGCTCTTTTCCATACTTAACATTTGCGCTACTTTCAATGGGCTTCCTTTCAAATCTTTCAAACTGTCATAAATATCCTCAGCATTCGACTGATTCAATTTTTCGCGCGCTTCTGCTTCATTTTTTGTGATTTTATCTCCGTAATATTTTACGTAGTTCACACCAACTTTAGCGCCGGTTTTCACAATTTTTGAAGCTCTCTGGATTTTTGAAATGGGTAATTTACTGGCTTTCTTCATGAGATTTTAATTTTCCTTAGAAAATTTCTCCTTTAGGATAAACTTTCCGAGGTCAAATGCATTTTTTAAAAATTTGTTTTCCAAAAGTTCGAAGCTAGTATTGATTGATTTTTCAATGAAAATATCGGTCTTTTCAAAGGTCTCAGAATGGTCATCAAGCCAAAAACGGATGGTCGCAACCAATTGGAACCACATGGTTTCTGATATAAACCGTTGCTGAATGGTTTCCAATCCTTCAACCGGAATGATACTTTCTCTAAGTGATAACGATTCAATGAAATGTAGAAATTCGCTTTTCAGTAATGATAATCTTTTAAATGATGTTAACTGATTGGTACACCCGCTTAAAACTGTTTTTACATACTGACGATTCAAGGACAAGTTTTCGAAAAAGGTGAAGTAAAAACTAATCAGTTTATTCTTACTATCAAAATTTAAAAACTCTTCACTTTCTTCGAGGACTTCTAAAGAATTTTTAAAAAGCTCTAAGAAAATCGCCTTGTCCATTTTTTTAAATGAGGAAAAGTGCTTTTCAAAAGCTGCTTGGTGTAAGTTTACCTTTTCGCAAAAATCTTCGACAGAACTCGGTTTTGCTTCATGATCTGAAACAAAATCCATGTAAAGGGTTAGTAAATCTAATTTCGAAATAGTCTTCTTTTTTCTCATAGATCTGAATCGGATACAAAGGTACGAAACCTTTTAATGAATAGGGATATGGTGACCTATAAAAACAAAAAAGCCAAGTTAAATTTAACTTGGCTCCTTCACGTTATCTAACACTAATTAATTATGCAAAAATTTTGCGTAATTTTTTTCTTCCGTTCAACAAATGTGCCTTGTACATTTCAAGGGCGTCAAATACAATCTTTTGCTGATTGTCCATTAATTTGACCCCACCTTTTAATGCTTTGTTCGTTACGTTTTGCCATTGAGCTGCAACATTAATTGCTCCTGTTACTGCTTCTTCTGTGGTGTTTAAAGCAAAGTCGTTCGCTTTGGTAGCAGTGTCTCTTGCAGTTTTTACCACTTGGTCAAACTTCTTTGTGAACGCTGTTTTATTCAATCTCTTAGTTGCCATTTTTTAGAGTTTTAAAATCTGAAATTATTTTTTTGTCCAGTTTTTCACGGCTTCCATATCACCTTTTAAAGCCAATTTTGCCTGAGCTTTCCATCCAGATAAATCGTAAATCTTAGCATTGATTCCAGCGTCGTTCAACACTTTTGTCAAATCTTTGATTGTGATTTTCGCAATCTGAGCGTAAGAAGTGATGTTTAATTCCTTCAACGACTTCTCTAAAACAGGTCCAATTCCTTTGATCACTTTTAAATCATCCTGAATAGCTGTTTTCTCAATAACAACTTTAGATGCTTCTTTTGCCGCTTTTGGAGCCGCTGCTTTTTTAGTTGTCTTTTTTGTCTTTTTCGTTTTCTTTTCTTCTACAACACTTTCGGTGTAAGCATCAATTTTTCCCTTTACCTCTTCAATCGTTTCAGTAATGTTCTTCTTGATTGTATCGCTCATTTTCTCGGCTTTTTGAACCAATTTGTTGTTCGCGATTTCCTTTTCAATTTTCTCTTTTACTTCT
>JALQZD010000137.1 GCA_023258495.1 Polaribacter sp. | reverse complement strand
CTTCTAAGGTCATTTGTGATAACACATCGGATACTCTTTTCTCTAAAGGTTCATTTGGATTTTCATAAATATCTAATTTACCATTACTGTTGCGATCGAGAAAAGTCTGTCCATTTAAATGAAGCTCGGTAAAAGAGGTTTGTTCTAAATAGTCGCCTTCAAAGTCTAAAAAACTTGATTTTAAATATGTCCAAGTAATTACGGCAGCAACCACTAAGATTATGGCTAAAATACCTGTAGCCCAAAGGGCAATTTTCCAACTTCTTTTCATTTTAAGATAATCGTACGTTACTATTGGTTCAACATATACTCAATCATTGGAGTTGCTTCTTGATTGATGTAAGGTTTCAAAACTAGAAAAATATGATTCAAGCCTTTTAATCTAAGAGACTTATTTTCTACATCTGTGTATTTTTTTTCTGAAAAATCTAGCCAGTAACGACCTAAAACTAAAATGACTTCGGAGATATTTTCAACTTCTTCTTGGGGAATTTTTAGTAACCCAACATCGTTTGAATGTTGTATTCTATCTTCTACCCATGCATCTATATTGTTGTTGATTTGAGTAACTAAATCCATCACAATCTGGTCATCTTTTAAGAGATTTTGAAAGTTGTCTCTCAAAATATATCTAAAGTCCCAGATGAGATTATAAGACTTAAAAATATCATGAATAATGGTATCAAATCTTTCGGAGTCGACGTTTCGATTATTGTTTAAAAATACCTGTTCAAGTAATTGAATATGGGCAGATAATATGTCCTTTTTGGTGTTAAAATGATACCAAAGTGACCCCTCCAGTATGCCTGTAGTATCGGCAATAGATGAGGTAGTAACACTATTAAATCCGCGCTCATTAAACATGATCAAGCTGGATTCAAGAATCGTATCCCGTGTTTTATCAGAGAACAATTTGAGTGTATCTGGAGTGAGTTGAGAAAAACTGGTTTTAAGCATATTCCAAATTAGATTTCATATCATCGGGTACTCTGGGATTCATCACCCAGAACCAAAGCGGAGGAATAAAGCTCAATAATATCGATGCAGGGTATCCAAGAGGAAGTGTAGGGCTTTCTTCATAACTCTTAAGTGTTTGATATTTCTTAGAGGACTTATAGTGGTGATCACTGTGTCTTGTCAATTCATATAGCGTGATTCGCCCAAGATTATAATTGGAATTCCAGGAGTGATAGAGCTGAATCCTTTCATATCTGCCAGATTTATTTTTAAATCTCCTCAAACCGTAATGTTCGATATAGTTTATACATTCCAGAAAAAGAAATGCAATGATGCCGACAACAACAGCAAACCACAATCCTTTAATCGAGAATAAAGCATAAACTCCAAGGAGATATAAACCCTGAATAATATGGTAAAATAGCATCTTGTTTTTCAAAGAGAAAAAATGTAAGCCATCTCGCTTTAGCATTTCTAATTGAATGTTCCAAGCACTTATATACTGTCTAGTAACAGATGTGAACCAAAAGGAGTAAACGCTTTGGTTTAATTTTGCAGTAGCGGGATCTTCAGGTGTTGCAACCTTTAAATGGTGTCCGTAGTTGTGCTCTATGAAAAAGTGCATGTACAAACAAGGGATATATAAAGCCTGACTCAAGAAACGATCAAAAAAGGGTTTTCTATGACCCAACTCATGTGCCACATTAATTGCATTAGTTGCGAGAAGAATTCCGCATGAAATAGCTAACCCCACAAGTTCATAAACTTCATATTCATTCAAATGAATTTTGAAAAAAATAAAGTACAAAAGACCGAATACAATAGGAAAATTCAGGTATAACATCAGATCAAAAATCCACTTGTTTTTTATATATGAAATGTCTTCGTCAGATAGATTTTCTTTCCTTTCACCAACAACAAGATCAAGTAGAGGAATAATAATAAAAGCGTAAAACACCGAAGAATATGTCCATATTCCTGTGGAAATAAATGAGATATATACCGAAATAGGAACCGTATAAGCAAATAGATATTTAAGATCTTTCATTTTGAATATTTTTGTTGGGTGTTTGCCCAAATTTGAAGAAAAATATGAAATTTTGGGTATATACCCAAATCACTGAAGTCTTAACAGGTTGAAAAATTTTAAATAACAAAAAAAACCTCCAAGAAAATCTTGAAGGCTATTGTACAGAAGGCGGGACTTATTTGCAATGAGTCCCGCTAAGTCATTTTGAGAAAGCCTATCACTTTCAGTGATTGTTCTTTTATTATTCAAAATTTACCATGAGCAAGCTCAAGAAATTTCTCACAAAAAAAGCCTAAACAATTTGTTTAGGCTTTCATCTGTACAGAAGGCGGGACTTGAACCCGCACGGACATTACTGTCCACTGGATTTTAAGTCCAGCGTGTCTACCAATTCCACCACTTCTGCAGCTTAATATTGTAGTAGAGCGAAAGACGGGATTTGAACCCGCGACCCTCACCTTGGCAAGGTGATGCTCTACCCCTGAGCTACTTTCGCAAAAGAGTTTAAGAACTGCTCCCCCTGCTGGGCTCGAACCAGCGACCCTCTGATTAACAGTCAGATGCTCTAACCAACTGAGCTAAGGAGGAATTTGCATTTTACAAATGCGAGTGCAAATATATATCTTTTTAGAATATCGGCAAATACTTTTTAAAAAAATAAAAACGCTTTTTCTCGCTTATTCTAACACAAATAATCGTCCTTCTTTCTAGCAAAATTTGTATTTTTGTCGGAATTATTTTGCTTATAAATAGCTTACATTATTCATGGATAAGTTTTCTTTTTTAAATGCTGCTCATTCTGGGTTTATTGCAGATTTGTATGACCAGTATCTTTCCAATCCAGATGCCGTTGAACCGAGTTGGAGAAGTTTCTTCCAAGGATACGATTTAGCCAATGAAAATTACGACGAGATAGGAGAGCTCCAAGAGTTCGAAGTTCCAGACGAAGTGCGAAAAGAATTTTTGGTGATTGATCTAATTAATGGCTATCGAACCAGAGGGCATTTATTTACCAAAACTAATCCGGTTAGAGATAGAAGAAGGTACCTCCCTACATTGGGATTAGAAACTTTCGGACTTTCTGAAGATGATTTGCAATTAAACTTTTCTGCAGGTGAAATTTTGGGGCTAGGTAAAACGTCGTTGGCAAATATTATTGAGCACTTACAGCGTATTTATTGTGATTCTATCGGTGTTGAATACATGTATATGCGCAATCCGGAAAAAATCAAATGGTGGCAAGAACGCTTAAATCAGAATGATAATCATCCTTCTTACGATGTTGAAACCAAGAAATACATTCTTACCAAATTAACTCAAGCAGTCACTTTTGAAAGTTTTTTACAAAAGAAATATGTAGGTCAAAAACGTTTTTCGCTTGAAGGTGGTGAAACTTTAATTCCGGGTTTAAGTATTTTACTTCGTATGGCGGCAGAGAAATATGATGTTAAGGAATGTGTATTGGGAATGGCTCACCGTGGACGACTAAATACACTTATCAATATCTTTAAAAAACCGGTTCGAGATCTATTTAGTGAATTTGAGGGAAAGGATTTTGAGGACGAAAGTATTGATGGTGATGTAAAATATCACTTGGGTTTAACACTAAGTAAAACCTACAGAAACGGAAGTGAAATCAAAATGAATTTGGTTCCGAATCCGTCGCACTTAGAAACAGTAGCTTCTGTAGCGGAAGGAATCACAAGAGCAAAGATTGATTCAAAATATAACGGAGACTCTAATAAAATCATTCCAATTGTAGTCCATGGAGATGCAGCAATTGCCGGTCAGGGAATTGCCTATGAAGTAGTTCAAATGGCTAAATTGAATGGATACAAAACAGGTGGAACCGTTCATATCGTTGTAAATAACCAAATCGGATTTACCACGAACTACCTTGATGGACGTTCTTCTACCTATTGTACCGATGTTGGGAAAGTAACCTTATCTCCAGTCCTCCATGTCAATGCTGATGATACCGAAGCGGTATGTCATGCAATGCAAATGGCTTTGGATTTTAGAATGAAATTCAACAGAGATATTTTTATTGATCTGTTAGGCTATCGAAAATATGGTCATAACGAAGGGGACGAACCTCGTTTTACCCAACCAACTTTGTACAAGGCCATTTCTAAACATCCAAATCCAAAGGATATTTATGCCAATCATCTCTTAGGTGAGAATTCTATCGACAAGAATTATATTGATGAAGTGACCACTGAATTCAAAGAAATGCTGGATCGCGAGTTCGATAAATCCAAAGAGGATAAAACTTCTAAGGTTGAAGAATTCATGGAATCTACTTGGGAGGAATACAGTCGTGCAGATTTAGACGGAATGCTTGTACCGATCGACACGAAATACGGGGTTGATCAATTAAAAGATATCGCCAAAGTTGTTTCGACAGTTCCAGAAAATGCCAATTTTGTGCGTAAAGCAGAGCGCATTTTAGATGCCCGAAGAAAAATGGTTTTTGAAACCAATACCCTGGATTGGGGTATGGCAGAGAACCTTGCCTATGGAAGTTTGATGGAAGAAGGATTTGATGTTCGAATTTCAGGTCAGGATGTGGAGCGAGGGACGTTCTCTCACAGACATGCTATTTTACGTGATGAGGTAACAGAAGAGCGTATCAATTTATTGAATACCAATCCGAATAGTAAGGGTCAGATGTACATTTATAACTCGCTGTTATCAGAGTATGGTGTGCTTGGATTTGATTATGGATATGCTATGGCGAATCCAAATACCTTAACCATTTGGGAGGCCCAGTTTGGAGATTTCTCGAATGGTGCTCAAATTATTTTTGATCAGTATATATCTGCCGCAGAGGACAAATGGAAGATTCAGAATGGAATCGTAGTACTGCTTCCTCACGGATATGAAGGTCAAGGATCTGAACATTCATCGGCTCGTATTGAACGATATTTACAACTGTGTGCGATTGATAATATGACGGTTGCCAATTGTACTACCCCGGCCAACTTCTATCACCTGTTACGAAGACACATGAAGCGTAAACACAGAAAACCCTTAGTTGTGTTTACTCCGAAAAGTTTATTGCGTCATCCGAAGGTGATTAATAGTATCGAGGATTTAGCTAATGGAGAATTCCAGGAGGTAATTGATGACGTTGTAGATCCAAAGAATGTAAAGAAGATGGTATTCTGTATGGGTAAATTCTACTACGATTTACTAGCAGAACGAGAACAAAACGGACAAGAGGATGTTGCATTGATTCGTATTGAGCAATTGTTCCCTTTGCACAAAGAAAAGATTCAAAATATTATTGATAGATATCCAAATGTTGAAGAGTACATCTGGGCACAAGAAGAACCCAGAAATATGGGAGCCTGGAGTTATATGCTTCAACGATTTGAATTGGTTGATTTGACTGTAAGATCTAGAAATTACTATGCAGTTCCTGCGGCT
>JALQZD010000136.1 GCA_023258495.1 Polaribacter sp. | reverse complement strand
TACTTTTCGCCGCTTTCTTTACAAGTAGCGATGTCTGTATCGTTAAAATCTAATCGATGTCCATATTCACTAACCCAACCTATTTGCTTGGCAGGATTTCCTACAACTAAGGCATACGGTGGAACATCTTTGGTAATAACTGCCCCAGCACCAATAAGTGCGTATTCGCCAATATTATTGCCACAAATTACAGTAGCGTTGGCACCAATACTAGCGCCTTTTTTAACAATTGTTTTTTCATATTGGTCGCGTCGAACGATAGCGCTTCGCGGATTGGTAATATTCGTAAACACCATAGATGGTCCTAAAAAGACATCGTCTTCGCAAACAACTCCGGTATAGATAGACACATTGTTTTGCACTTTGACATTCTTACCTAAAACAACATCCGGAGAAACAACCACATTCTGACCCAGATTGCAGCTTTCACCGATTTTTGCATTCGGCATAATATGGGAAAAATGCCAGATTTTTGTTCCGTCACCTATGGTAACCCCTTCATCAATTACAGCAGTTTCGTGTGCAAAGAAATTCATTAAGTACTATGATTTTCACAAATGTAAGAAATAAAAAAAAGCAGCCTCTTGGTTAGATACTGCTCTTTATTCACAAAGATTAACGTTTTTTCTTTGTTTGACTTCCTTTTTCTTATAGCTTTTCCCTCACTATTATATATCGCATTTCATAATATAAAAACATGTACAAAGATAAATGGTAGATACTTTTTATTTTTTTCACTTTGTATAATCTGCTTAAAATAGTGTGTATTTGGTGATGTGCTGTCAAAAAATGGAGATTTCATTCATTTCCTTTAATTTGAACCATTTATATAAAAAATGACGCTAGTTATACAAGGTTTAAATCAAAATCAAAAAATAAAATTAACTTTGAGAATCTAGATATCTACGTCATGTTGAATGCCATTATTATTGATGATGAACCTAAGGCGATCCAAAGTTTGCTTTGGGAACTGTCTGAATTTAAAAATGAAATTCATGTTATCGATACATTCACTGAGCCTGAAAAAGCATTGGCCTCTATAAAGGAGAATAATATTGACTGTCTCTTTTTAGATATCGAAATGCCAACTATGGATGGATTCCAGTTTCTGGATCAAATAGAAACTATTGATTTTGCCGTAGTAATCACCACAGCTTATAATGAATATGCCATTACTGCACTTAAAAAACAAGCTTTAGATTATTTATTAAAACCTATTGATTCGGATGATCTAAAGGAGGCTATCAAAAAAATCAAAAAGCACAGTGAAAAACCATTGAGTTCGCATAAATTTGAAGACATTCTTCTTAAGTTTAACAACCGATTAAACTTAAAAAAAATCACGATTAACACCGATGGTAAATTGGTGTTTCTTGAACCCAAAGATATTTTGTACGTGGCATCTGACGGCAATTATTCAACCTTATTTTTAAGTGATAAAAAGAAAATTTTAGTCACCAAAAAACTAAAAGAGATCAATGACCTATTACCTTCTGGTGAATTTTTTAGGGTGCACAATTCATACATTATTAATTTGCATAAAATAAAGGAATTTTTAAAGGTTGATGGTTATGTGATTCTGGAAAGTGGTGATAAAATTCCTGTTTCACGACAGCGAAAAGTAGAGTTTCTTGAAAAATTTTAACTCATGAAAAAGATCTTTCTAATTCTTATAGTACTCCTTGATTTCGGAGTTATTGTGGCTCAAAAATCTAGACCAAGTTTTCAAGAGCGAATAGATATTATTTTGGCAAATCGTCCAATAGAGTACAAGGGAATAAATGATTATTTAAAATTTTATAGAAGAGATACAGTAAAGCTAAAACAATTAAAAACTGTTTTTGAAGACAACTCCTATTTAATAGGAAAATCATACGCAGAAAACCTTCTAGGAATTCAATACAGGAACTATTCACAATATGAGAAGTCCATTGAAACTCACAAAATAGCTCTTGAAACCGCAAGACAGGCTAAAAGCATTGAATTTGAAGTTTTCAGTTTGAATATGCTTGGTGTCGCCTACAGAAAAATTGATGCGAACCGAACGGCATTGGACTACAATCAAGAAGCTTTAGCACTTGCCGATAGTGTCGAGAATCCCAATTTAGGAATATTAAGAGGGACAGCCGTATCCCTGAATAGTATGGGTAATATCTACTTACTTTTAAAACAATATGACTTAGCGGTTGAACAATTCAAGAAATCCCAAAAAATTGAAAAAAGCATTAATAATCAATTAGGATTGGCAATCAATTTTCAAAATATTGGATATGCAAGAGATGCACAAGGAAAACTCGATGAAGCGTTAGAATACTACAATAAATCCTTAACGATTAATAATAAAATTAATAACTCCTTCGGAAAGGTGATTTGTAATAGTAGTATTTCAAATATTTTGGTGAAACAGAATAAGCCAAAAGAGGCTATTCAATTGTTGAACGAAACCTATGGAGCTGTGAAAAAACTGGCAAATTCCGAATTCCTTTCTTACCATTATTTGAATTTAGGATGGGCGCAAACTAAACTAGGCGCTCATAAACTAGCCGAAAGTAATCTGCTGAAGGGATTGGAAATTGCAAAGGAGAACAATATTGCTTCATCATTATCATATGCATACCATCATCTATCTGAATTGTACCAGTATACTCGAGACTTCAAAAAGGCCTATGAGTTTTATAAAAAAGCGGATGAATTCGACGAATCTATTATTAATGAACGAAACATTCGATATGTGAACGATTTGATTATTAAGTATGATAGTGAACGGAAGAATAATCAAATTAAAAACTTGGCAAAACAGAATGAAATTGCACAGCTTCAACTTTCTAAAAGTCAAGATATCTGGATTATTTTTGCTGTAAGTTTTTTATTCTTATTCGCATTGTTTTTCTTGGTGAATAGGCAAAGAATGCATGAAAAAGAGAAAAGAATTTTAACTCTAGAACAAGATGTATTGCGGGCACAAATGAATCCGCATTTCATCTTTAACGCCTTA
This sequence comes from Polaribacter sp., assembly GCA_023258495.1. Lineage (GTDB taxonomy): Bacteria > Bacteroidota > Bacteroidia > Flavobacteriales > Flavobacteriaceae > Polaribacter. Next base: position 1,351 of record JALQZD010000136.1, on the reverse strand, counting down.
AATTCAATCAAACACTATATCATTAGTAATGAGCAAAAAAATGCAGTTCACTATCTTAATAAATTCTCGAAGTTAGTTCGCAAAATATTAGAGTATTCATCTGTAAAAGAGATTTCATTAGAAGAAGAACTTGAGACAATGGACCTTTATATGAATATTGAAAATATTCGATTCTCCAACGAGATTCAATTCAATATTAATGTAGATGAATCGTTGAACTTGAGTAAGGTTAAAGTACCTCCATTGGTTATTCAACCGTTTTTAGAAAATGCTATTTGGCATGGATTATCATCAAAAAAAGGAGAAAAAATAGTGAATTTAAACATTTCTAAAGCCTCTAAAGATCACATCCAAATTGATATTGAAGACAATGGAATCGGAAGAACAGCATCAGCAAAAATTAAATCGAATAAAGTAGCGAATAAGAAATCTATTGGAATCGATTTAACGATCGAACGTTTAAGTAACTTTATCAAAGGGTTTGAAAATGACTTTGCTTTCGTGGTTGATATGTTCGGCTTCGAAATGCTCCCTGAGAAAGTTGCAGCATAGAAAGGAGTTTGATATGCAAAAAGTATGGATGGTTTGGCGTGAAGTTGACTTCAATCAGGAATGGTTGGAAGGTGTATTTGTGAGTGAGGCACTTGCCCTGTCCTGTAAAATGGAACTGTTTAGTGAATGGCTGAAGGACCGTAATATGACTATGACAGGATTTGTCAATCGAAAACTAGAAGACCCATTTACAGTAACTTCTGTTGCTGTTCAAGGGTCAGAGTAAGTGACATAAATGCAACACCCCTAAGATAATATTAAAAAAATATGTCTTAGGGGTTGTTTTTTTCTCTATAATGCGTATATTAATAATGTAAGAGAAAAAAAGAGAGAAGAAAGAGAGGTTATCTCAATGGCATATTGGACTCATACTGAAAAACCTATCGGAGTTTTTGTTGAGAAAGAAATGGGAAATCATTTCGAGTATAGCATCAACGAAGAAGCTATTACTATTAAAGGCTACGACTACGCTGACATGCGAGGCTTCCCTCACAAGGTCTGGGTCGCTGACGGCTATCGACTTGCTGACGTGAAGAAGACTGTTGCCTACGTTGTAGTTGACGAAACTGAATACGGCCAGCCTGTGACTGAGAAGTGGCAACTGAAAAAAAATACAAAATATGCTGTTTAGGGGTTGACATTTCCCCCATCAGTCACTATATTAAGTATGTAAGAGAAAGAGAGGTAGTTATGACCGAGAAAAAGTTCCAGTTCGCAATTAATCTTCCTGCTATGACTGAAGAGCAGGTTGGTATGCGTATCATGTGTGTAGACATGGCAGAAGTTGCCATGAATGTTC
>JALQZD010000019.1 GCA_023258495.1 Polaribacter sp. | reverse complement strand
GCTAGAAATGTTTTGATAAAATCGTTGGTACGATCCTTTTCAATAATGGTATACAATGGATGCGCTGCTCTGTAGGTATCCCATAACGAAAAGACAGTATAGTACTCAAAATCAGTATTTTGATGAATGTTTAAATCCATTCCTCGGTAGCGACCATCAATATCCTGATAGAGATTAGGAGCAATCATTGTATGATACAAACTCGTGTAAAAATTGGTTTTGTAATCGGTATTATGTGATTCGATCACAATTTTCTCCAGTTGTTGTTCCCATTCCGATTGGGCTTCCTTTTTTACAGTTTCAAAATCCTTGTTTCCAATCTCAGTCTCCAGATTTTTTTGTGCTCCAGAAACATCCACAGGAGAAATCCCAATGTTCACATAGATGGGTTCATTCTTCGCATTGATAAATTCAAAAGCTTCCTTGGTTGGCGCTTTACTAAATTTTTTAATGGCGTTTTTAAATGGATGCGAAAATTTAATGTAAAAGAATACTCGTTGATCGGTTGCCCAAGCTTTGGAACTTCGTTCACCTCGAATTTCAGTATCCGAAACAATTTCCAAGTCGTGTTTCAATAATTGATCTCGGTGTTCCAAATCCAAAATTAACACCTGATTATCAGCATTCGGAAACTGATACTTATGAATTCCGCTTCGTTTCGAAACTGTCAACTCAACATCAATATTGGTGTCCTCTAAATGTACTTTGTAATATCCAGGTTCCGCTACTTCTGTATCGTGCGAGAATTTTGATTTGTATCCGGGTTTGCCATCAGCTCCGTTATTGAAAACAATTTTATTGGTGGGCATCAATAGAATATCACCATAATCTGAAACTCCTGTTCCACTCAAATGCGTATGCGAAAAACCATAAATTTCATCATCAGAATAATGATATCCAGAGCATCCGTCCCATCCATCTAAACGCGTATCCGGACTCAATTGCATCATTCCGAAAGGCATAGTAGCTCCCGGATAGGTATGCCCGTGACCCCCTGTTCCGATAAACGGATTTACATAAGAAATTAAGTTTTTGTCCTTTTGTGCAGGCGAAATGTCAACGGTTGGACTACATGCAGAAATTATGAAAATGATAATTAAGGGAGAGAAAAACTTCAATTTCATTAAAATAGATATTACATTTATGAACACAAGATACTAAAATGAAAATTCAAGATTATTGTAAATTTCTTTTAATTCTATTCCTTTTCGGATGCAGTTCAAAAATTGCAGAACCCGTAAAGCCGAATATTATTCCGAAACCCAATTCACAGGAAGTCATACCAGAAATATTTACGCTTAGCAATGCTACTTCCATTCAGTTTGATTCTGAAATAAGTCAGGTAGCTTCCTATTTTCAATCCTATGTAAAGACAATAGCCAACATTGACATCAATACTGAAAATGATGGAAATACAATCAAATTTGTAATCGATAAATCTATTCAAAATGAAGAGGGATATCATCTAACAATCGATGAAAATGTCATTACGATAACATCAAAAGGACCCAAAGGAGCCTTTTATGCGGTTCAATCCTTAATTCAATTATTACCCATTTCGACGGATGCTAATGAGATTCAAATTCAAGGTATTCGTATTGAAGATTCGCCGCGATTTGTTTATCGGGGGATGCATTTGGATGTAGCTCGTCATTTTTTTTCGATCGATTTTATTAAGCGCTATTTAGACCTGATGGCACTATTGAAAATGAATACATTTCACTGGCATTTAACCGAAGATCAAGGATGGCGAATTGAAATTAAAAAGTATCCAAAATTACAAGAAATAGCTGCTTTTAGAGATGAAACATTAATTGGTCACTACTCCGATCAACCCCATCAATTTGACGGAAAACGATATGGTGGATATTATACGCAAGAGCAGATTAAGGAAATTATAACCTATGCAGCTGAGCGTCAAATTACCGTGATTCCCGAAATCGAAATGCCAGGACATTCCCAGGCTGCCATTGCCGCTTATCCGAATTTAGGATGTACTGGTGATTCCATAAAAGTAGCTACAAAATGGGGCATATTTGAGGACATCTATTGTCCAACGGAATCAACTTTTGAATTTCTAAAGGATGTGATTGATGAAGTGGTTGAATTATTTCCCGGAAAATACATTCACATTGGCGGAGATGAAGCTCCAAAAATCCGATGGAAGAACTGTAATCATTGTCAAAATTTAATCAAAAAGGAAGGACTGAAAGACGAACACGAATTGCAGAGTTATTTCATCACTCGAATGGAAAAATATATCAATTCGAAAGGAAAGCAAATTATTGGCTGGGATGAAATATTAGAAGGCGGATTGGCACCAAATGCCACCGTGATGTCTTGGCGTGGAACTTCTGGGGCGGTTGAAGCGGCTAGAGAACATCATAATGTCATTTTAACTCCAGGCTCACACTGTTATTTTGACCATTACCAATCGGATCATGAAAATGAACCGCTAGCCATTGGCGGATTCCTACCTCTGGAAAAAGTGTACAGCTTTGAACCGATTCCAAAAGAACTTACAGAAGAGGAATCAACATACGTTTTAGGCGCTCAAGGAAATTTATGGACCGAATATATCACTACGGCAGAAAAAGCCGAATATATGGCCTTTCCGAGAGCTGTGGCATTAAGTGAAGTCGTGTGGTCGAAGAGAAATGGTAAACAATATTCCGAATTTGTTTCGCGCCTAGAGCACTTCAATAAACGACTGGATGCGATGAATGTGAATTATGCCAACCATTTGTACGAAGTAAAAGGAATATTACAAACAACTAATTCTGGTCTTCAATACGATTTGAAAACCACCACTTCAAAAACCATCAAATTTGGATTGGACAATTCCGATTTCAATACTACTTACAAAAAACCAATACCAATTTCACAATCGACAATTATTAAAGCGGCAGTTTTTGATTCAGGTGACCAGCAATTAGGGAATACATTCATGCAAACCATCAATGTGCACAAGGGAATTCGAGCAAATATTTCCTTAAATGTTCCTCCACACAAAAGTTATAATGCAGGGGGAAAAGAAGCACTAATCAACGGAATTTCTGGAAATAATAAGCGTTACGGTGATTCGGAATGGTTAGGTTTTTCTGGAAATGATGTTAAAATCACTATTGAATTTGATCAACCCAATAAAGTAAATTCAATTGCGACTCGATTTCACAATGGAAATGGACAATGGATTTATGCACCGAAAGAAATACAAGTTCAGTTTGATGATGAAGAGGCTATTTTTTCTGCGAAAACGAATCCATCAGAATTATTGGTTCCTGTTCATCTTGACGATTTCGGAGATAAAACGGTTCAGAAAATACAGATCTCTATTCCAAATTATGGTAAAATTCCGGAAGGCAAACAAGGAGCTGGGAATCTTGCCTGGACCTTTATTGATGAGATCGTAATTAAGTAAACAATGAAACTAGAAATCTGTGCCAATTCCTTACAATCAGCATTGAATGCACAACTAGCTGGTGCCGATCGTATTGAATTGTGCAATCAACTATCGGTTGGTGGTGTTACTCCTTCTTTAGGTTTACTAAAAGCTGTCAAAGAAAAAATAGCGATTCCAGTTCATGTGTTAATTCGTCCAAGAAGTGGAGATTTCAACTATTCTGATGATGAATTTGAACAAATGAAATTAGATATTGAATTGTGTAAGGATTTAGGATTTGCTGGAATTGTATCAGGAGTTCTGCAAGAAGATGCATCTATCGATTTGGAGCGAACAGCAACATTGATCGAAATTTCCAATCCACTTTCATTTACCTTTCATCGCGCCTTTGATTGTGTTCCGAATCCTGAAAATGCATTAGAAAAACTCATCCAATTAAAAATAGATCGCATACTAACATCAGGACAAAAAGAAAAAGCCATTGACGGATTGGAACTGCTGAAACGATTAAAAAGTAAAGCCAAAGACCAATTGATTATTTTGCCTGGAAGCGGAATTCGACCCGCGAATACTTCGATTTTTAAGGAAGCAGGGTTTGAAGAAATTCATACATCCGCTTCTGTGTTAGTTAAAAATAAATTACCATTTTTTGACAACACTGAACAAAGGGTTTCAGATGCTGAAACCATTTCAGAAATAGTATCTATCATTCGAAAGGAAGTTTAAATGAGTTTTCGAATTTGGTAACTCTTGCCGAAAAACAAAAATGATTGGTATCGAAATTTGCCTAATCACAAAAATGAGCTAGAATTTATGAAAGATAAATCTTTGGAATCAGCTATAAATAAATCTAAAATGCACAACGTCTTTGTGATTTTTATCTGAATTTGAACTTTGTTGTGATGATTACTCAATCACTAATTTCCACATCAATCCTTTCGTATTTCTTAGAATATAAACTCCTGTAGAAATTTCTGGAACATCAATTTTCGTTCGAACAAAAGCATTATTGTAGTTCTGTTTTAATTCAATAGTTCTACCGCGAATATCAGTTAAGAAAAAGAAGTCATTTTCATCGGTGTTTGTGATATATACGGTATGAGATGCCTCAACTGGATTCGGATATAGGATTTGATTTTTCGTTAAAGTATTCGTAGTTGTAGACAGTGTTTTCTTAGTAAAATATTCAACTCCGTAATTGAATGCGTCTACGCCAACCTTTTCGCCTATCAATCTACCTGGTATATCATCGGCAGGTGGATGAATCCCTCCCCATATTCTAGATAAACTACATTGATCTGAAGCATCTCGATACGTGGCCCATTGTAAAGTAATATCCATTGACGGACCTTCTTCGAACACTAAAAACTCATTCTTTTTGGCTACAAACTCTCCCATTCCACCTGGGAAATAGGCATCACCAGTTAAAAGCGTCAATAATTCTGCTGCAGCTCTAGAATACGTAGAATGACCCGATACGAATCCGGCAAATGGTGGTGTTACAAAGCTAGGCCGCTGGTATGGCCACCAGTTTTCTGCTAATATCCAATCTACCCCAGCCTGATCTGTTTCTGTATTTCCAATTGCGTTATGACCTATCCAAGCCTTCAATTTGATCTTACCAATATGCTCTGGATGTCGATCTGCCAGAGGATCATCTTCTGTTACCAATTCAATATATCCTGGTTCTAATACTATTCCATTTGGATGATAACTAGATGCATTTGAATCTGAACTTTGTCCAAGCCCAGCCATATACCGAATCGCAGAAATAGGTCGAATATAATCATACCAACCTTTTACACTCCAAGCAGAAATAGCAGCATCATGCATAGCCCCACCCAATAAGAAATAGGCTTTTACATCCCATTCTAAATGACTTAAGATTTCACCTTTACCTTCAAGTTTCTTGACTAAGTTTTCATTATCATTCACATAATTTAAAATCGTGAACCAATGTCCGGGTGGCGTTTCGGAATCAGGACCATCTGCCCAAAATTCAGCTAAAACTCTGGTATAATCACCCCTGGGAACCGTTTGCGATTCATAAGGTTGATTTGTTGTCGGATTTACTGAATGACCTGTTCCTATATCTCCTCCAAGGAAATAATTGTAAAAATTAGAATACTCCGAATAATTCGTAGGAAATGCACTAGATTCTATTTTTCCAATTGATTTGGGAGAAATATCCCACATTACACCATCTGTCGGATCTAAATGACTACTCCAAATAGCAACCTGGGAGAACCCTTTTTTATACGCCTCATCTAAAACGTTCTCACTCGATCCTAATTCTGGTGGATTTAGTGGATCATGATAAACATAATACGTGTTGCCATTTCTTTCATATGTGGTTTTATGACTATCGTTCATTGCAAATGGCCAAACGTCTCCCCACTCCGGATTTAAAAAATCAATTGTCTCACCTTCAATAAGATTGCCACTTTGATCAATATAGGTATCTAAGCTTAGGGATTGCCATCGATTTGGATACACCAAATCTGGATTCCCCGGCAGTTCAGGCGCTAATGGTGGATTGACAGGCGCATAATGCGCATTATCGTAATTTGTTAATTCACGAGATCCATCATTGTTACCAAAATCAATAATAACCTGTGCAATATAATTACCAAGTGCTGCTGCATCGCCAGAGATGTAATCTGTATCAGTAAAGGCAATATCATAATTCATTTGATTCATCAACAAATCAAACTTATGTTGCGATGAGGCTGCGCCCGGTGAGTTTTTAAAACGATGCGATAATAATCGATATGCGGCATAACTCATCGCTTTTAATCTAGAGGCTTCAATATCTTCTTGTGGAGTAAACGCTGCTAAACTACTCGTAAAACCATTAACGGTATTTCCAATTAAATAGGGCAACGCTTCATCACTATAAATGGCCCAAGCATCATATAAGGCAATACTTGTATGAAACAAATTTCTAGCGTGAACTGTGGGTCTCGCAAAATCTCCTCGAATCCCTTGTAACAAAGCCTCATTCCAGATACGTGCAACAGATTTATCTTCTGCAATATCTTTAAGTCCTAAACTAACCTCCAATTCAACTTCCTCACTTTTACAATTCGTTTCAGTGACAATCAAACTTACTTTGGAATTCTCCTCAAAATGCCATTGAACGGTAATTGCATCTGTTCCTTGACCAGAAACAATATCACCGCCAACGACAGACCAATTCACATTTGAACCTTGATTAAGATCATAAGAATAGGTCGCTTGACTAAAAAATGGTAATACAGTTGGTCCATTAATAACGGTGGAAACCTGCGCATAAATACAGGATCCGTCAGAAACAGTAGCATCCGGATTGTAATTACAAGAATTGGGATCAGTACAACCAAAAACCTTTTGTGCGGGTGTAATATTTAAGTTCTCATAGGAGATTCCTTCTATGGCTTTCCCGAAAGAGTTGATATCCAGGTCGGTGTATGTATCTACATTTCCAGATGGCCATTCAATTGTAAGGCTTGTAATTGTTGTAGCATCTTTCAATCCAAAATGAACAGGTTTCAAACTTTGGCCCAACATTCCTATTCCTGCATAATAGCGAACAAAGGTGTCTTTGTCTGTGGTTACAGTCACTTTAGTCCCAATAGCATCTCTGTTTGAAGCCACGCCTTGTAAAGAAAGTTGGAACCATCCATTCGTATTTTGATTCGTATAAGAAATTGTCGAATTCTCATAAAAAAATGAATTACGATCTGTATTGGTTACAAACAAATCCAAATCACCATCAAAATCATAATCAAAATCGATTACATCAACACTTATAGATAATTCACCAATACCTTGATCGTTTTCATTAGAAAATCCGACTGTACCTGTTTCTAAAAGATTTTCAAAATATAAATTAATCTGTGCCTTAAGACCTGAATCTTCAAAACCGTTTAAAATGATTAGGTCATCATCACCATCAAGATCAAAATCACCAAATTTAGCTCCCCAAGACCAACCTGTATTCTTAACTCCCAATTCAGAAGAATTCTGTTCAAAAGTACCATCAGCTTTCCCTGTAAACAATGAATTATTTGCAATTGTAGTCGTAATGAAATCAAAATTTCCATCCTTATTATAATCCCCAATAGCAAGGCCCATATCGTTAAATAGAGCGTCAATTTTGTACTCAGATGCCTCTTCGGTGAAGATCACTCCATTATTATTGATGAATAACTGATTAGGTTTACGAAAATCGTTGGTAAGATATAAGTCCATCCATCCATCGTTATTAAAGTCATACGGAAAGGCTACGTATCCTTTAAGGTTTTCGCTTGTTTCTATTTGAGTTTGGCTGGTAACATCGGTAAATGTTCCATCACCATTATTTTTGTACAGTGTATTGCTCGTGCAGGCACTCCAGTCCACAACATACAGATCTAAATAACTATCATTGTTATAATCAAACCAGACAGCTCCTGTATTTTCACACCCGTTATCTCTGTTAATTCCGGCATCGGTCGTCACTTCAATAAAAGTACCATCTCCTTGATTATTAAACAGCTGTACCCTAGATAAATGCGTAAAAAATATATCAGGATCCCCATCATTATCATAATCGCCCCAAAAAGCTCCATTTTTAAATCCTTGAAACCCACGAAAGTTATTATACGTAGCATCTACTTCATCCACCGGAAGTAAATTTTCTAATCCAGAGCCGTCTGTGACATCTGTATAAGTTCCATCTCCATTATTTCGATACAACCGACTTTTGGATTCTTCCAAACCAAAGTCATCTTTCCAAACAGTCACAACGAATATGTCTAAATCAAAATCACCATCATAATCTGCAACGGCAACTCCATTATTGTCACGAAGATCTCCAAAACCTGTTACAGTTTCAATATGTTTAAAAAATTCCTGGCTACGTATGAGAGGCGAGTAGAAAAAGGTCATACAACAAATCAGAATCATAAAATTCCATTTCATTTTCCCTACCATTTCGCCTTTTATGTTCATAATTCTAAACAATATCCATCAACAAGTTGAACAAACATCATTGTTTACGGGCTAAATATAAACATCTTTCGATTCGGATAAAAATTTCTAAATCGCTTTTTTAATTGATTATGAAGAGTTTGTGTATTTTAGAATTCAATCGAATGATGAATTTTTCTCAATTGGATTTATCCAGGCCAAAAATAGATTCTAAAAATCCATATCCGTATCCTAAAAACTGAGTGAATGTTGTAATGATGGCGAGTATTCCGACCCGAACTCCATTTGCAAAAGAAGCATCTAGAAATAGGACTAAAAAATATACATAATACACGCCTAATCCTGTGAATTCACCAAAGAATGCCAATAGAATACTCAAATCCAATCCTATGAGAAATAAACTCGGAAACCAAAACGTAATTTTCCCAGAACCAGGATATTTTTGATTTAATTTTGGTCTTGCCTTTCCAAATTGATAGGTCTGTTTTAAAAATTGCGATAAAGAAGTCCTTCTTTTGTGATAGACGTAGGCATCGGTAATGAGTTGAGTCTCGAAACCAGCTTCCCATAAACGAAAGGTCAAATCAATATCTTCTGCAATTTTCATATCCGAAAACCCATTCGTTTTTTCGAAGGCTTTTTTCGATAATCCTAGATTAAAGCTACGTAATTGGAATTTTCCAACTCCATTTTTCTTTCCTCGGATACCACCGGTAGTCAAAAATGAAGTCATCGAATAATTGATTGCCTTTTGCAACTTGGAGAAACTCGGATGTGCAGCATCTGGCCCTCCAAAGGCATCTGTGAATTTCTGACTAAGCTGATCTTTCACCGATTTAAGGTAGGTTTTGGGCAGGATTACATCTGAGTCTAGGATAATAAAATAATTCCCTGTAGCTCTTACCATTCCGTAGTTTCTGCTCATTCCAGCTCCCGTATTTTCTTTAAAAAAATACTGGATATTGATTTGATCGGTAAAGCTGTTACAGATTTCTTCGGATGTTTGAGAGGACCCATCTTCAACGACCAAAACTTCAAAATCATCTTCAAAGTCTTGATGTACAATACTATCCAAAAGCTCTTTAATTTCATTCGGACGATTGTAAACAGGGATGATTATGGAAAATTCTAATTTCAATTTGAAGTATGGTTGATGCTTATGTCAACCTTATTACAGTTTGCCTCAGGCTAAATTAAATAAAAAACGCAAACCATGGTGGTTTGCGTTTTATTATCGAATTTCATCTTTTATTCTTCGTCCACAAACTTGTCCATGACGGCATCGCTAACTCCCATATTTGAGAATCCACCATCATGAAATAAGTTTTGTAGGGTTACTTTTTTGGTCAAATCAGAGAACAACGAAATGGTATAATCTGCACATTCTAATGCAGTCGCATTTCCTAAGGGACTCATTTCATCAGCATATTTAAGAAACCCATCAAATCCTTTAACACCGCTACCTGCAGTAGTTGGCGTAGGTGATTGAGAAATGGTATTTACACGCACTTTGTGATCTCTTCCAAAGAAGTACCCAAAACTACGAGCAATACTTTCTAAATAGGCCTTATTATCTGCCATATCGTTATAGTCTGGGAATACACGTTGCGCCGCCATATAGGTTAAGGCCACAATAGACCCCCATTCATTCATGGCTTGTTTGTTATATAAAACATTCATTGTCTTATGAAAAGATACAGCAGAAACATCCCATCCTTTAGTTGTGAAATCATACTTTGGATCTGTATAATGTTTTCCTTTTCTCACATTCACAGACATTCCAATTGAATGTAACACAAAATCTAATTTGCCACCTAAAATCTCCATTGACTTTTCGACCAAGGCCGTTAAGTCATCCATGCTTGTGGCATCGGCAGGAATAATTTGAGAACCTGTTTTTTCTGCTAATGCATTTAGCTCACCCATTCTCATGGCAATAGGCGCATTTGTCAATACAAATTCTGCACCTTCTTCATGCGCTCTTTCTGCCACTTTCCAAGCAATAGAATGCTCGTTTAAAGCTCCAAAAATAATTCCCTTTTTTCCTTTTAATAAGTTATACATAATTGTAATGTTATTGTCTTAGTTGTTTGTTTTTGATTTTATGTCGTGCAAATATAGGCTTAATTTAATAACTGCTTTGCATGCGTAATTGCTGATTCTGAAACATTTTTACCACTGAGCATTTCGGCAATTTCAACGATTCTTTCATCAGAAGAAAGTTCTTTAATTCTTGTGAGCGTAACCGATTGATTGTCTTCCTTAAACACTTTAAAATGATGTGTTCCTTTGGCTGCGATTTGTGGTAAATGAGTAATTGCTAATACTTGCATATTCGAACTCATCTCTTGCATGATTGCCGCAATCTTGTTCGAAATTTCTCCCGAAACTCCAGTATCGATTTCGTCAAAAATGATAGTTGGCAAAAAAGTATTCTTAGACAGAATATGCTTAATCGACAACATTATTCTCGACAGTTCACCACCCGAAGCTACTTTTTTCAAATCCCCAAAATTTGCACCTTTGTTTGTCGATACCAGAAAATCCAATTTATCTTTCCCGTTAGACAAAAATTCATCGCTCCCAGACAAATCGATTTGAAATTGTGTATGTTGCATTCCAAGGTTGTACAAGATGTTCTCTAATTCTGATTGAAAGCTTGAAAGCACGCTATTTCGGTTTTTAGAAATAATCGCCGATATTCGATTTATTTTTTTTCTTGAAACTTCTATTTCTAATTTTTTTGCAGTTACAATAGCCTCACTTTTTTCAACGCTTTGGACTTTTTCTGATAACGTCTGATAAACCTCAAGCAGTTCTTCAATAGTAGCGACATAATGCTTTTTCTGAAGGTGAAAAATTAGCTGCAATCGATCATTTAATCGTTCCAATTGAATAGGATCGTACTCCACATTTTCGTTCTCATTCTCCAGTTCATTTACAATGTCATCAAATTCAATTTTTAAACTTGAAATTCGATTCGATAATTCTTCATATTCTTTGGCAAAAGGAGCTATTTTGGATACATTTTGTTCCAATGTATACAGGGCATTTTGAAGTCCAGCCTCATCATCGATCGATAAATAAATCGCTTCAGATAAACTTCTTTTAATATCCTCTACATTATTCAACTTTTCGAGCTTTGACTCTAATTCTTCCTGTTCTCCAATTTCCAATTGCGCCTCATCCAACTCATTATATAGGTGCAAATTATAATCATACTGCTGATGGACCTCTCGTTGATGACGTTCAATTTCTTCAAGTTCAGCCGTGAGACTTTTAAATTGGTTTAATTCCGATCGATATTCTTTCACATTCTCGTGATTCTTAGAAAGCGAATCCAAAATGTAAAACTGGTAATTCGTATCGGAAAGTTGTAGCGTTTGATTTTGAGAATGAATATCAATTAAAAACGACTTCAATTCATTAATAACCGGTAAAGTAACTGGTGTATCATTCACAAATGCTCTGGACTTTCCAGACGGAAGAATTTCTCTTCTCAGAATCGTATCCTCTTCAAAATCTAAATCATGATTGGAAAAGAATTCCTTCAGATTGTATCTACCAATAGTAAACTTAGCTTCTACGATACACTTCTCCTTATTGTTTTTCAAAGAAGATGTATCAGCACGTTTTCCAAGAACCAATCCTAACGCGCCTAAAATTATCGATTTACCTGCTCCAGTTTCGCCAGTTAATATGGTTAAACCGTTCGACAGATCAATCGTTAATTCCTCAATTAAAGCGTAGTTTCTTATGTATAATTGCTTGAGCAACTGTCAGTAAATTTTGAATTTAAAAGTAATGAATTTCGTGTAATTTTCAGAAAAAATACTACTCGATATTCACCCACTTAGACGTGTTATTTGGGGAGATCTTTTTGAGGATTGTTGCTAGTCTACCCTGAAATCTGGTTTTGAATCCACCCGAATAAATATTCACAATTTCATCAGCCTTGGCGTCAAAGAAGATTCTCAAAAGGTAATTGCCTACCGTTTTATTGAATAGTCCTTCTAAAGATATGACACTTCTTTCGATACTGGTCTTACCCCGTTCTTCATTGGTGGCATAATAATCCAAACCAGAACGATGATAATCGTACATCACCTGACGGTACAATTTCAATTTTGATGATAACAAGTTCTCAATCAATAAGAATCGATTTTGTTTTCCGACCACATTTTGCCAGGAAGATATTCCACTTTGCTGGGCTTGCAACATGGCATTCTGCGCTTCTTTCAATTCTGCTTCTCCACCGAATTTCTGAAATGAATCGGCATCGACACCCAATATGATATAGGCATAGAAAACAAAGGTAGAAACCAAGTTTTTATCAAATTGATTTCGGTTATATAACAAGGGTTCAAATTCGTTGTAGGTGAAATCAAAATCTTCATCTCTGATATTCAACAGTGGCGATTCGTAAGAGCTTCCATAAACAGGTCGCGATGATTGAACCTGAAGCGTCGCAGTAAATCGATTGTCTTCTCTTTTGGTTACAATCATAGTGAAAGCGCAATTCACTTTTTCTTCTGGCTTCACGATCCGATCTGTCCATTTCGTTTGATTTAAAAACTCCTTTAAGGAAGTTTCTAGCGTTTTAAAGATTTGAAGGTTTGACCCTTGGATTTGCTGATAATTAATGTTCACCGAAGCATTTAATTCCTGCGCATTACACTCCGAAATAGGATAGAAAATAAAAAGGAATAAGAGGCAGCTACGCTTGGCGATTTTGAAGAATGTAAGTAAGTATATCTTGAGCAACCTCATCTTTGGACTTTAAGTTAAAAACTTCTGAATTTAAATTTTTATCAATAATAGTAATTTTATTTGTGTTGGTTGCAAATCCAGCACCCTTATCGTTTAATGAATTCAAAACAATCGCATCTAAATGTTTAGATGTTATTTTTTTCTTTGCATTTTCCAGTTCATTATTCGTCTCTAAGGCAAATCCAACTAAATATTGATTGGTTTTAATCTTACCAACACTCGCCAAAATATCTGGTGTTGGAGTTAACTCTAAGGCTAACGATGCATCCGCCTTTTTTATTTTCTGATCGACCTTATTTTTAGGTTTATAATCGGCAACAGCAGCAGAAAAAATGGCAATATTTGATTCTTGAAAAACGTCATGAACAGCATCATACATTTCCTGAGCCGAAACCACATCAACTCTATGAATCAAACTATGAACAACTTGCTCTTTTGTCGGACCCGTAATCAAATATACCTCCGCCCCTAAATGAGCAGCAGCTTTGGCAAGAGCAAATCCCATTTTTCCTGAGGAATGATTACCAATAAATCGCACAGGATCAATGGCTTCGTAGGTTGGCCCTGCGGTAATGACAATTTTTTGTCCTTTTAAAGGCAACTGATTTAAAATATCATTTTCGATAAATGATACAATATCTTCGGGTTCAGCCATTCGTCCTTCACCAACCAATCCGCTCGCAAGCTCTCCACTGGCAGCTGGAATCAATATATTTCCGATGGATTGTAAGGTAATTAAACTCTCTTTTGTTGAGGCATGTTTATACATATCTAAATCCATGGCTGGAGCAAAATAGACAGGACATTTTGCCGATAAATAGGTAGCTACTAACAAATTATCTGCGGTACCATTCTTCATTTTAGACATGGTATTTGCAGTTGCCGGGGCAATCAACATAAGGTCTGCCCACAGACCTAAATCGACGTGATTGTTCCACACAGCATTTTCATCCTCTTCATTGTAAAAAGAGGAATAAACTTCATTTTTAGAAAGTGTAGAAAGTGTGAGAGGAGTGATAAAATCTTTAGCAGAGGGAGTCAGAATAACCCTTACCTCTGCTTTTAATTTTATAAAAAGTCTTACTAAATGAGCAGTTTTATAGGCAGCAATTCCACCAGTTATACCTAAGAGGATTTTCTTGCCCTGTAAAACAGACATTACTCAGTTTCTGGAGTTCTGTGGTAGATTCTTTCGTTTAACCATTCTTCAACTGCAATCGCTGTAGGTTTAGGTAAACGCTCGTAGAATTTAGAAACCTCGATTTGTTCTTTGTTTTCGAAAACCTCTTCAAGGCTATCATTGTAGGTAGCAAACTCATCTAATTTTTCAACCAATTCTTTCTTTAAATCTAAATTGATTTGTTCAGCTCTTTTAGCGATAATTGAGATAGCCTCGTAGATATTCTCCGTTGGCTGCTCGATTTCATCTTTGTTATAGGTTACCGTAGTAACAGCTGCTTTTGATTCCTTGTAATCCATATGAATTATTTCTGTGTATTTGTTATCCGTTTTTGATTGGCTAAAATTTCTTCAGCTTTTACTTTTTCTTCTTTCATCGTTTGAAGCATTTCTTCTGCTTCTATTTTATATTTCGAATCAGGGAAGTTACGAATTAATTTATCGTAAGCTGCCATGGCATCAACAACTCGTTCTGGCTTTCTTCTGATCGTACTTTTCAATACAAAATCATGCGCCGATTTTAACCTGTAATACAATGCCTCTTCTTTAAACTCAGATCCCAAATAATCACCTAGTAAATTGTCAAATGCTTGAATAGCCGCTTTGTAATTGCGCATGTCGTAATCTGCCGTAGTATAGTACACTTTTGCAATTTCGAAATATTTCTTCTGAAGTCTGTATCTCAAATCTTTATAATGCTTATTCGCCTCTTCTAATTTATCTGAGTTCGGATAGTTATTGATAAAAGTTTGAAATGCATCTAACGCCTTATTGGTATCTGTAGGATCGGTGCTAAACGTTGGTGAAGCCAATTTATAGCTGTATGCTGATAAAAAAGCTGCCTCTTCGTTTTTCGAACTCTTTGGATAGTTCTTCGTGAATCTATCAAAATAGTATCCTGATAAACTGTAACTCTTAATATTGAAATTCGCCTGAGCGATCATAAATTGAATACGCTCCATTTGTGGTTTTCCACGATATGCTGGCGTAATTTTTTCAAATAAACGCAAAGCCTTTGAAAACTTTTTTGTTTCGTAAAGCTTTACCGCCATTTTATACTGATCACTGGCAGTTCCGTTATTTAATACCTTTTGATATTCATTACATGAAATCAATACCAGAAGTGAAAGTAAGAAGGTTAACCTTTTAAATTTTAGCATTTTGCAAAATTATAAATTATTTACAGATAATGAAAAGGAAAAGTAAACAATTAGAAGGCTTTCAATTACTAAAGAAAGTATAAAATTTCGTGAAGGTTATTAGCGTTATTCCTCGCCTGCATGAAGGTCTGTCAGCTGCTTGATGTCATTATCAAACAAATATAAACCTCCTTTATCTTCTCCTATGAGATTGATTTTGTCTAAAATGTTTCTCGCAAGGGCTTCTTCTTCAATCTGTTCTGCCACGAACCACTGGGAGAAATTATGAGTTGCATAATCTTTTTCCTGCAGACAAATATGAACCAAGTCATTGATATGAGCAGATACTTTTACTTCGTGTTTATAAAGATCCTCAAACATCTGTTTGAAAGAACCAAATTCTGCGGGAGGCGCCTGAAGTGTTGGAACAAGAGCATGCCCTCCTCTTTCATTTACATACTTTATCAATTTAAGCATGTGTATGCGCTCCTCATCCGAATGCGAATACATAAACTGAGCTATACCCTCAAACCCTAGCACTTCGGCCCATGAGGCCATGGCTAAATATACTTGTGAAGATTGTGCCTCTACTGCGATTTGATCGTTTAAAGCTTTCTCGATTACTTTTGATAACATATGGTCTCGTTTTAGAATTCAAAATTATTGATTTCCGCCCTTATATTTCTTTAAATTTACCTTAAAATTCTAATTTAAATTCAGTCTAAAACTAGTTAGCCGCGACAAAGGCATCAATCTGAGCTTGCAGTTCTGCTGATGCTGGCACGAGTGGCAATCTCACATTTGTTGAACAGATGCCTAATGATTTTAAAACCGCTTTTATACCGGCCGGATTATTTTCTGCAAAAATCAAACTAACAATATCCATTAGCTGATAATGAATCTTATAGGCTTCGGATGCATTACCGTTTAACCCCAACTGAATCATTGAAGAAAATTCTTTCGGATATGCCTGACCAATCACAGAAATTACGCCAGACCCTCCTGCTAAGGTCACACCTAGTACTAAATCATCATCTCCAGAGATAATTAAGAAATCTTCTGGTTTGTCTTTAATTAACGCATAGTACTGCTGCTGATTGTTACCTGCTTCTTTTACGGCAACAATATTGTCGAAATCTCTTGCCAATCGCAAAGTGGTAGAAGGTTCCATATTTTTTGCAGTTCTTCCCGGTACATTGTATAATATGATGGGCTTATCAGTTGCTTCTGCCACAGCTTTGTAATGCTGATAGAAACCTTCTTGGGTCGGTTTACTGTAATATGGAGCCACAGAAAGGATTCCGTCGATATGAGATAAATCTCTTGTCTTCAATTCGTTTACAACAGTTTGCGTATTATTTCCTCCAATACCTAAAACCAAAGGCACTCGACCATTATTGGTTTTTACAACCGTCTCTATAATTTGGTTTTTTTCTTCTGGAGTGATGGTGGCACTTTCGCCGGTTGTTCCATTGATCACTAGGTAATTCGTTCCATTATCAATATTGAAATTCACCAAACGAACTAATGCCTCAAAATCAACGCTTTGATCGTCATTAAAAGGAGTCACTAGGGCAACGCCCATTCCAACAAATTGCTGCATGTTAAAATAAATTTAGTTCCACAAAATTACGATTTTCTAGACGAGAAATTATCGATTGCGTACGTTTTTAAAAGAATAAACTAAATCGCGTGGAAAGTTTAATTTTTAATCTTTTCTATCAAAATCAAATACTTTTTTAATTCGGTAAGAAATTCCTCAACTTTATACGGATTGGATTTAATTTCGATATCGTATAACATTTGATTCACTTGGGCAATACCTACTTTAAATGTGGCTTTCGATTGCAAAACCGCACTTTCTAAAAACAGGTTACTTTTATCAAAATAACCGATGAGTAGATCAAAAGGCTCCGCAGTAAAACTATTGAAGCTTGACTCAATAATCTTTCCTTTCCAACTGAAATCTTTCTCTGAAAAATGTTTGAATGACGGCGTATCTGATTTCTTGTAGGGACGGTAACAATAAATTTTGGCATTTCTCAAATTGAGCGATTGTTCCACTGCTTCTTTTAACTCAATGGTATTAAAAAACAATTCGGTGGTAAGAATCCCTACTGTCTTAATTTCTTTATCTGAAACGACGCGATTTTCATCAGCTTCAACAAGTTTTTTTTGAAACTGTTTTTTAAAATAAATCTTACGGAAATTAAATATTGAAATCAAAATTATCTACAAAAGCGATATAAAAATACTATTAATTTAGAATTTGCTCGAAAAAAAGGAACTGATTTAACTGCCTGCCAAATTTTTGAAAATTATCATCGGCAACTAAAATCAGTAATCGGTTTCCATTGGGTAATTTGGGTCCAAAGGTGATTCCCTCAATATTATCAATAATTCCTTCAGTGAGCTTTTCTTTAACATCACTCAAATTCAAAATGAGTTCTTTTTTCATGGTGGTAAATTTCTGTCCAAGCAACCCATCAATACTACGAACATCAGCAGTCATTTTATCAATTTCGGCATTAAAAATCTTGACGACATTGCCATAACTCCCATATCCGCTAACATAGGCTCGTTCTACCACTAAAAATTTATTTTCTTCATATTCTAGCAAGGCCGTAACTCCGTTGATTTTGACATTTCCATTCGGCTTTAAATCAATTTTTCCCAACGGATACACAAATTGTTTGGTAATGTATTTCTCTTTAAAATCGTAATACGAGAATCGTAACGGTGAATTTGTTTCATTAAAATCAGCTAATTCACCATCCCTACGGAGTGGTTCCTCTGTCGTAAACCAAAACCCTTTTTTTGAATGTGATAAACAAGAAGACTCAAAGGATTTATTGTGAAAATGATTATCGATTTCGGTCAAATAATTTGGTAATTCCATTTTCTGCGGATTCCTCCCAAATCGGTTGACAGAAAACAAAACTGGCTCTTTTGAATTGTTAATACTTCCCTCACTCGTCAAATGAATTCGTCCCGTTTTTTGATCGACTAAGATCGATTCGAGATCTAAATAATGCTCATTATAAAAACTGGTAGTACTATCTTTTAAATACATGGTTTCTAAAAAGTTCACTTTGAGGTTATCAATGTCAACACCTTCCAGTTTAGCTTTCAGCAGTCTCGGCTTATTGGGATCATCAACCACAAAAAACAACGTATCGTTTACATAATCTACACCCGATAATCCACCAATGAAATCATCTCCTAGTTTGAGGCTATCTTGAACTATGAATTCACCATAGAACTTGAGATTCATTGTTTTCTTTTCAGTGCACGAAACCATCAGCAAAAAAAGAGCAAGCCAAAATATATTTTTCATTTGCATGTAATTAAATTGTAAGTTAGTTTATTATTCTTCGTCTTCATCAATACATTCATCAAAAATGAATAAATTTTTCATCTTTTTCCTAAAACTTTTGGCAGCAATAATTATGTTGCAAACCTTATATTTCAAATTCACTGGAGCACAAGAAAGTATTGATCTGTTCACCAAACTAATTGGCGAATATGAAGCCTATATGCGTGTTGGTACTGGAATCATGGAATTCACAGCCACCGTGCTGTTATTCTTACCAAGAACGACTTGGTTGGGTGCTGCTTTTACCTCCGGATTAATGAGCGGAGCCATACTTTCTCATTTGGTTGTTTTAGGAATTGAACACAATAATGACGGCGGTGCATTGTTCTACGGCGCAGTGATTACATTCGTAGCCGGATTAATTTTACTGTACAACGAACGAAAGCAAATTCCGATTATCGGAAAGATTTTACAATAAACGATTTGACTATGAAGTACTGCGCTAAAATATAGGTAGTCATGATTAGAAAGGAATACATTTCATTTGCGCTGTAAAAGCTATTAATAGCAATCAAGCTATCGGATAAAATAAAAAGAAGAGCACCCAATAACAACCATCCGTTTTCGGTACTTTTTTCCTGTCGATACAACAGTAGTGCTGACGCTCCAAACGATGAAATTACAATTCCATAGACAATCACTGGAATTTTCATCTCATTTAAATTTGGATATAACAATTGTATCAATCCGAAGAGAAATGACGAAAACGGAATGGAAACCAAAAGTACCTCCCTCCAACTCACCTTTTGAATGTCACGGGCTGTCACTTTAATATACAGCAAATGAGCAACTAAAAAACTCCCTAATCCGAAAACAAAATATTGTGCTTTATCTAGCAGCAAAATATCACCCAAACAAGAAAAGGCTAAAGCGCCAATAACCCAAAAATCGATTTTTTTAGCACTGACAACATAAAGTATCCCTAGGGTTGGAATCAAAAATGGCTTCGTGTAATTTGCTAAGGACGTATTGTAAAAAAGACCAAAAATATGCAGCCCACTAGTGAGTAGAAACACGATGGTTGCCGCATATATTCTGGTCTTACTGATCACTATTTATAGTTCTCGACGGTTATCATCAGACTGCGTATCGATTAACTTGTTGTAAGGATCGATTCCCACTTCTGATGGTCTCTTATCTACAATGATAGTGACTTTATTTTGAATTTGAGTAATCTTATGTTTTTTGAGATACAATTCCTTTTCTTTCTTTTCACCATCAATATCCTCTTCGTAGAAAATTCCGACATCAATATAATCCTCTAAAGGAACTGAAAGAATTGGCTTTCTCATTTTTTCGGTTTTGTAGGTCAAGGTATCACCCACTTTTTCGCCGTAGTAACGCTTCCCTTTTTCATCGTTTCGATACTTAGAAACCTCAAATTCGATATCAACTTGGAATTTACCATTATCTAACGCGGTAACTTTTGAATCTGTGACTCGGTTTCTATACAAGGTGATGGTTTCGAACATGTCTTTCACCACGTACTGGAGTGAATCTGGAACGACTTCTTTGATATAATCAACCATTTCTATGGATGTGGTGTATGGCGGTTCCTGAAACTTCACTTTTTCGACATATCGCTGCAAAGCTCCGTTTAACTTCTCTTCTCCAATGTAATCGCTCAGTGCATAAAACACTAAAGATCCTTTTTGGTACCTTATGTAACCCTGACCATCATTGTACATTAATGATTTTTCTCGTTTGGTTTCAAAAGTTCTTTGCTGCAAATACTGATCTAAGGCACGTTTCAAGAATTTACGCATTTTGTCTTTTCCGTGTTCGTGCTCTAATACTTTAAGTGACACATATTCTGATAAACTTTCAGATAACATGGTCGCCCCTAATACGTCGGCACCAATCACTTGATGTGCCCACCATTGATGCGCTACTTCATGAACAGTTACCGCAAACGGATAATCGACTCCACCTTCATCCGATTCATCAACATCGGCAATAAAACCGATACCTTCTGAGAACGGAATGGTATTCGGAAACGATTGTGCAAAGGTCCCGCCTGTTCTTGGGAACTCAATAATTCGAGCTTGTTTATGCTGGTACGGACTAAAATTCTTAGAATTGTAATCCAAGGATGCCTTCATTCCTTTCATCATTCGTTCTACATTGAACTCATGACCTTTATGATAATAAATTTCCAAGTCGACATCATTCCATTTGTCGCGCATGACCTCATATTTTGCTGAATTAAAGGCGTAAAAATTCAAGATTTTACTATCCATTTTATAGTGGAAGTATCTTCGATCCCCCTCAGTCCATTCCTTTTGTAAGTATCCTGGAGCAATGGCAATCTGATCTTTGGATGTTGAAACTGTCGCTTCAAAATCGATCCAATCTGAATCCTTAGATATATAGGTATCACCTAATGCAGTAGAATCTGAGGGATGTGGACGCAAATCGTTTTTAGGCAACCCGTATTTCTTGCGGGTTTCATCATCTGTTAATTCTCCTTGAGATGA
>JALQZD010000313.1 GCA_023258495.1 Polaribacter sp. | reverse complement strand
AGAATATTGATCTCATCAATTTCGGCCACGGATGCATTTGCCACCCCAACCGTGGCCGTTTCCATGATCTGCGCAAACAACATGCGGCGCTTGCGGTCCGTTAGTTTTTTAGAATCGCGCAAACCACCGGGAATATGATCTCGGTCCAATATCACCGCGGCGGCGGTTACGGGGCCACACAGTGGTCCCCTCCCGACCTCGTCAACTCCTGCAATCGCACTGTACCCTTGATCTGCCGCCTCGGTCTCAAATGATAAATCAGGCATGAGTGCTCAGTGCCTGTTCAATATCGGCAATCAAATCTTCAACCTTTTCGACGCCGATTGAAATTCGGATTAGGTTTTCTGGAATCCCTGTGTGCGGTTCGATGGTATGGCGATGTTCGACCAAACTTTCAACACCACCAAGCGATGTGGCACGATGAAATAGTGTCATTTTTGAAAGAAAATATTCTCCCAATGAAAGAGAGTGGTCAGCTGAATTTTATTGCTGATCAGCCAGTAGAAGATGTTGGTTTTGATGTGGTTTTTGTGGATGGCCATACCGAGAAGCAGATGTTACCCAAATTAAATTACAAGGGGAAAACTATTGTATTTATGGCTGATCTGCTACCAACCGTGGGTCATATTCCACTTCCATATGTCATGGGATACGATACAAGACCACTGTTAACTTTAAAAGAAAAAGCGTCATTTTTAAATGAAGCTGCAGATAATAATTATTACCTGTTTTTAGAGCACGATGCCCATAATGAAATCTGTACGGTAAAACATACAGAAAAGGGTGTCAGACTCGACGAAACGTTTAAATTTACAGATATATTTAATTAATAGAAGATCGAAATGAAAGTACTAAAATCAGTTTTTTATGCGACGCTTGTTGCATTTGTGTTTGCCAGTTGTAAGTCAATTACTTCGATTCCTGTTCCGACAGGTTCTAATGCAACTATTGACATTCCTGCGAAAAAAGGACCACTATCAGAAAAAGCGAAAAATGCCTGGAGTGCGGCAGATATTGAAACCGACTCTATCGCCGGGATGAGTTTGGCAAAAGCCTATGAGTTTTTGGAAGGCAAAAAAGGAGTGCCAGTCATTGTTGGTATTGCAGATTCTGGAGTTGATGTAGAGCATGAAGACTTGAAAGGAGTTGCATGGGTAAATCCGAAGGAGGTTCCAGGGAACAATAAAGACGATGATAATAATGGTTATGTTGATGATATCCACGGATGGAATTTCTTAGGAAATAAAGAAGGAAAAATTGTTAATGCAGACCAACTTGAAATTACCCGTATCGTAAAGAGCGGCATGGATAAATTTGGAAATAAAAAAGCTTCTGAAATTGCTGATGCCGACAAGAAAGAATATGAAGAGTATCTAAAAATTAAAGAGAAGTTTGATAAGGTAGCAAAAGCGAAAGAAAATGAAATCGCAAACTTAAAAGGCACCAAAACTCGAATCCTTCAGTTGGAAGAAAGCTTTACCGCTGTTCAGAATTTAATTGGTAAAACTGATTTTACGCTTGATGATGTAAAAAACGCTAAGTCTGATGATGCCGAAACGACTGCAAAGATTAATGATGTAACAATGATAATGTCTCGCGGAATGAAAATGGCTGATTTATTGAGCTACAAGAAAGACTTATTAGCATATTTAGAAAGTCAGGAAAATGCGAAGAGTTATGATTTAGACTTTAACGCACGTCAATCTTTAGGAGACGATTTATACGATATTACAGATACGAATTATGGAAATAATAATGTGATCGGATCTAAAAAATTAGAAAGCCATGGTACTCACGTTGCGGGTATTGTTGCGGCATCTAGAGGAAATGGAAAAGGTTTAGATGGTGTTGCAAATAACGTAAAAATATTAACCGTTCGTGTGGTGCCAGATGGAGATGAGCACGATAAAGATGTGGCTTTAGGTATCCGTTATGCGGTTGATAACGGAGCCAAAATTATCAATACCAGTTTTGGAAAGGCTTATTCACCGAATAAACAATGGGTTTTTGATGCCATCAAATATGCTGCTAAAAATGATGTGTTAATCGTGAATGCAGCAGGTAATGATTCAAAAAACATTGATGTTGAGAAAACGTATCCGAATGACTCTGAGGATTTGATCAATGAGATTTCCGATAACGTATTAACGGTAGGTGCGAATAGCTTGTTTTATGACAAAAGACTTCCTGCTAGATTTACAAATTACGGAAAGCGAAATGTAGATGTATTTGCTCCAGGAGTACAAATTTA
The DNA here is from genome assembly GCA_023258495.1 of Polaribacter sp. Lineage (GTDB taxonomy): Bacteria > Bacteroidota > Bacteroidia > Flavobacteriales > Flavobacteriaceae > Polaribacter. Next base: position 2,464 of record JALQZD010000313.1, on the reverse strand, counting down.
TTCTACAATACCTAGTGATGAGTATGCACAAAAAAGTGGAACGTCGATGGCGGCACCATCGGCAGCAGGAGTTGCAGCATTGGTGCGATCCTATTATCCACAGTTATCAGCATCTCAGGTAAAACATATTTTGATGAATTCTGGTACTAAAATCAATTTCAATGTGATTAAGCCAGGCACTCAATCAAGACAAAATCCTGATGGCGAACTGGTATCTTTCTCAGAATTATCAGTTTCTGGAAGAATCGTTAATGCCTATAATGCCTTAAAAATGGCAGCTCAAATTGTAAATGGGAAGTAATTTTTGAATTGAAAATTAGATAAAATGAAGAAGTTTTTAATTGCTTTTTTTGGGATTGCTCTCGTGGCTTGTGCCCAAACTAAAGAAGCCGCTAATAAAGGGAAATCGACCAGCAGCTCAGATTCATCGTATTGGCAGCAAGCTGTTGATTATACGATGGATATTGATTTTGATATCGATACCTATCAGTATAAAGGGAAACAGAAATTGGTATACACCAATAACTCACCAGATGTCTTAGATAAGGTGTTTTATCACTTGTATTTTAATGCCTTTCAGCCAGGGTCTCAAATGGATGTTCGCTCAAGAACTATTCGTGATCCGGACAGAAGAGTAAGAGATCGAATCAGTAAGTTAGAGCCAAATGAAATCGGATATATTAAAGTGAATTCTTTAAAGCAAAACGGTTCTACAGTGTCATTCGAAACGGTAGGAACGATTTTAGAAGTAGTTTTGAATTCACCAATTAAGCCTGGAGAGTCTGTAACTTTTGAGATGGATTTTGATGCTCAGGTACCTGTGCAGATCCGAAGGTCTGGAAGAAACAGTAAGGAAGGTATAGCATTATCTATGGCGCAGTGGTACCCTAAATTAGCAGAATATGATTTCGAAGGGTGGCATACGCCTCCATACATCGGAAGAGAATTCCATGGGGTTTGGGGAGATTTTGATGTAACCATCCACTTAGATAGAAATTATACGATCGGAGGTTCTGGATATCTGCAGAATCCACAGGAAGTAGGACATGGTTATGAGGACAAAACAAAACCATTAAACGTACCAAAAGGCGATAAATTAACCTGGCATTTCAAGGCTCCAAATGTGCACGATTTTATGTGGGGTGCAGATAATGCATACAACCATGATATTTTCAAAATGGAAAATGGGATCGATTTGCACTTTTTCTATAAGAAAACCCTTGAAGAGAAATACTTGAAAAACTGGAAAGAGCTTCAGCCGAAGACCGCAGAACTGATGACGTATTTTTCGGAGAATATTGGTCCATATCCCTATAAGCAATACTCTGTGGTACAAGGCGGTGACGGCGGAATGGAATACGCCATGTCTACTTTAGTCACTGGACGACGTAGTTTTGGAAGTTTGTTTGGAGTAACTGCTCATGAATTGGCACATACCTGGTTCCAATTCTTATTAGCTACGAATGAAAGTTTACACCCTTGGATGGATGAAGGTTTTACGAGTTATATTTCGAATAAGGCAGAAAATAAAATCTTGAACGAAAATAAATCAAATCCGCATACAGGTTCATACAGAGGTTATCGAACCATTGTAAGTCGTGGTTACGAAGAATCACTTTCTACACATGCGGACCGTTACAATACAAACTGGGCGTATGGAACAGCAAGTTATTCGAAAGGAAACATCTTCTTGTCTCAATTGGAGTATGTGATCGGGTCGGATAATGTTGCCAAAGGATTGAAAAAATATTTTGCAGATTTCAGTTTTAAACATCCAACGCCAAATGACATCAAGAGATCTATGGAAAAGGTTTCAGGATTGCATTTAGATTGGTATTTGAATGAATGGACACAAACAACTCACACTATTGATTACGCTGTGAAATCCGTAGAAGGGAAAACCATCACACTTGAACGAATCGGACAAATGCCAATGCCTATTGATTTGGAAGTAACCTATGAAGACGGAACCACAGAACGTTTCAATATTGCTATTGAAATGATGCGTGGAAACAAACCAACATCAGCAACAATTTTAAAAGATTGGGGTTGGGCTTATCCGACATATAGCTTTGAAACTTCCAAAAATGTAAAGGCTGTTGTGATTGACAATAGTGGATTAATGGCAGATATTGATTTGTCAAACAATCGATTTGGAGCGGTCACAAGATAGCAGATCTCAAAAATTAGAATACTGGGAAAAGCGGGTTAAGAAACTCGCTTTTTTTAGTTCATAAACTCATTGAGTTTCTCATTAGGGATGAAGCCTTTCAGCATTAAAAAGACACCGAAAATAATCAGTATAATTCCCATCACTCGTTTGATTCTAAATACCACATTGTTGGTTAGCTTATCCTTCAATTGTTTGGCTAAAAAAATCTTTCCCAAGTCGGTCACAAAATACCCGAGAATAATAACTGAGAAGTAAATGAAAATTGATTTTTCATTCATGTTTAAAGTTGGA
>JALQZD010000093.1 GCA_023258495.1 Polaribacter sp. | reverse complement strand
GATGGAGATTGGTTAAAAAAGATCCTAGTGCGGCTATCTCAGAACCTGTAACGCCTATTACTTGGTGGATTGAAAATTCTACTCCGGTAGAATGGAGAGAAACTATTAAAGAAGGCGTATTAGCTTGGAATGAAGCTTTCGAAAAAGCCGGATTTAAAAATGCAATGGCGGTGAAGGTTCAGCCAGACGATGCAGATTGGGATGCCGGTGATGTACGTTATAACGTTTTGCGTTGGACATCATCTCCAAATCCTCCTTTTGGTGGATACGGACCGAGTTTCGTAAACCCAAGGACAGGTGAAATCCTTGGTGCAGATATCATGTTAGAATATGTACATTTCACCAACAGAGTTTTTGCAGACAAATTATATAATGATGCCGCTAAGAACATGTATTTGGAAACTACTCAAGAATTAGAAGCTAAAAAATTATTAGCAAAACACAACTTATTATACTGTTCTGCCGGACATGTAATGCACGAAAACCTTCAGTTAGGAACTGCTTTATTGCAGATTGATGGTGCTTCTGACCTAGAAATGGAAGCGATCAAAAAAGAAGGTATGAAGTCATTAATCATGCATGAGGTAGGTCATACTTTAGGATTAAACCACAACATGAAAGCGAGTCAACTGTTCTCTCCAGAACAATTAGCAGATGCTGATTTCATTAAAGGTAAAGCCTTAACTGGTTCGGTAATGGACTATGCTGGAATCAACATTACGAATGACAGAAGTAAGCAAGGTCAGTATTACGACATGGCTGTTGGACCTTATGATGTTTGGGCAATTCAGTTTGGATATACGCCTTTTAAAAATACAGCTGAAAGAAATGCATTATTGGCGCGTTCTACGGAGCCAGAATTAATTTTCGGTAATGATGCTGATGACATGCGTTCTCCAGGAAAAGCGATTGACCCGAGAGTAATGATTGGTGATTTATCTAACGATCAAATTACCTACTCCATCAATAGATTCAAGTTGGTGAACTCTATGATGAAAGACATCAAAGGAAAATTCTTAAAAGAAGGAGAAACCTACATGGATTTAGGCAGAGCATTTTTCACGCTTCACAACCAAACTAGAATTGCTGGTGGTGTGATTTCACGTTTCATCGGTGGTGTCTATGTTGATCGTTCTGTTTATGGTCAAAAAGGTGGAAAACAACCTTATACTCCTGTTAGCCTAGCAGATCAAAAAAGAGCAATGTCAGCATTAAAGCAATACATCTTTGCACCAAATGCGTTTGACACACCTAATGATGTGTATAATTATCTAGCAAGACAAAGAAGAGGATACAATTTCTTCGGTGGACCAGAGGATCCAAAAATCCATGAAACGGTATTGGGCTACCAGACGAGTATTTTAGCACACTTAATGCATCCAAATACCTTACAAAGAATGACCAATTCTGCTTTATACGGAAACGAGTACAAGTTATCTACCTACATGACTGATTTGAACAACATGATGTTTAAACCAGATGTATACGGAAGCATAAACTCTTTCCGCCAGAATTTACAGGCGGTATATGTAAAACGTCTAATAGGAATGGTAACAGGTAGAACTGCTAACAGGTTTACTGTACCTGCAAGATCTATGGCAATTTATAACCTGAAAAATATTAAAACATGGGTGAGTAATGGAACTGGTGATTTAGCGACAAAAGCGCATAAGAACCACATTAAAACATTAATTACCAATGCTATGAAAGAGATAAAGTAATTATTTCACACTAACTAAAGAAAGCCACAGCCCATTTTGGTCTGTGGTTTTTTTATTTTTGCAGTATGGAAAATGTTTTAATTACCGGTGGAACAGGGTTGATTGGAAAAGCGTTAAGCAACCTATTGGAAAAAGAAGGAGTAAGCGTAGTCGCTATCAACGACCTTACCGCGCCAGAAACTTTAGTTCACTTACTAAAATACG
>JALQZD010000349.1 GCA_023258495.1 Polaribacter sp. | reverse complement strand
GAAAAGTGAATTGTACGATTTCTTACGTTCAAATGGGAAAACGGTTTTTGTGAATCCGGAAGACACCATTCAGGTAGCAAAAACAATCGATATTGATTCGATTCCATTTTATGTCGATATGAGTTTTGTAACCGACCAACCCTTTGTTCAATTGAAAGTTGATGACGTGTTGATTCAGAGTCATCTGGTTGGTGAATATAATTACAACAATATCGCTGTTGCGGTAACTATCGGAAAATATTTCGGTATCTCGTTAAAGAATATTAAATCAGCCATTGAGAATTACGTTCCGAAAAACAATCGTTCTGAAATTCTCAAAAAAGGCTCAAATACGATTATTCTAGACGCCTATAATGCGAATCCGTCCAGCATGGAAGTGGCACTAAAAAGCTTTTCCAAAGCCGAGGGTGCACAAAAAATTGTGATTCTAGGAGATATGTTTGAATTGGGAGAAGACAGTGCAAAAGAGCATCAGGCCATTGCCGATTTAACGATTGCCTTAGGATTTAATCAGTCCTATTTCATCGGAGAGCATTTCGCTCAAATAAAAACTTCAGGACAACAATTTTCAACCTTTGAAGACTTTGCTGAATTTATGAAAGCGAATACGACTTTATCGGATGCCTCAATTTTAATCAAAGGTTCTCGCGGAATGAAACTCGAGCGAACACTCGAATTACTAGGATAAGCTCCTCTCCTATTTAGTTGATGTACTTTCTGTGGTAGTCGATGAGATTATCGATTGGTCGTTGGATGACACCTGTGATTTTTAATCCGTTCTTTTCTGCAACGGCATCTAGTATTTCTCTAAAGTAATGCGCAATGGAGCCGATGAAATAGATAGGTGTTTCGGGCCCTAATTCATAAGGAAGGATGCGATATCTAAAGAATTTTTCGAATCCGCGTTTCATCAAACGACGCACGTATTTCTCTTCTTTAAATTCAAACATGAACTGAGCAAAGGATGCCAAATACATATTCGGATTGGGTTCGCGATAGATATTTTTCTTTAACACATCCGCATCTAAATTGAAGTCTTTTTCAAATTTCTCCACGATATATTTAGGCATAAGTCCGTAGTAGTAATCGCGTATCAATCGTTTCCCGAAATAATTTCCGCTGGCTTCATCCATTAGCACATAGCCTAAAGAAGCCACTCTCATATGCATCTTTTGACCATCATAATAACAGCTATTGGATCCCGTTCCAAGAATGGCTACCATAGCTGGTTCTTTTCCAGTTGCTGCATACACTGCTGCCAGCATATCTTCTTCGACAACTACTTCGGCATTGACGAAGATATTTTTCATTACATCATGCAAGATTTTCTGGGCGTGAGGTGTCCCACAACCCGCACCATAGAAGTAAATGTTGGTTACTTCGTTTTTTACTTGAATCAGTTGGAACATGTTGATGATTCGGTTGTGAAGCTCTTCTTCAGAAACTACGGCCGGATTCAAACCCAATGTACGAACGCGAAATGCTTCTTCTTTATGTTCATCAAGGGCAATCCAATCTGCCTTTGTTGATCCCCCATCTGCAATTAGTATCATGACGTAATTTTGGGGTAAATATAATTCTTGTGGATATGCTTTGCAATCGAATTTAGAAATATATCCGCAAACGATTTATTAGGTTTTTTTGGAGTGATTTGCCTGCCTGCCGCAGGCAGGTAACAAGTGATTTGTTGAACTTTTTCTATTTTATCTTTTTTCTTGATAAAAAAGATAGAAAAAATCAAGATGATCACGATGAAATTGCTTCGCACCAGTCACTCTAACCACTGCATGCGTAGTGCTGCGCACCGCACTTCCATGGTCCCTTTCCTTATTTCTGCGGATCATCGGTTACTACGCCCGAATAATTATTGAAAAAAACGATAATCTCAATTCCTTGTTAGCC
>JALQZD010000223.1 GCA_023258495.1 Polaribacter sp. | reverse complement strand
AGCGTTAGGTCAATTTGTATACCAGAATAATCCAAATTTATATTTGACGTCAGATGATGCAAATACTTCCGTTTTTAATCAAGTCTTTCGATCTAAAAACTACACGTCCTTATTAAATAGTTATCGATTGGCCAATGGTCCTCAAAGAGCTTTTTCCCTTGGTTTTGAATATCGAGATCCAGATTATTGGTGGATTAGTTCTACGGCTAATTTTTTCACAAACACCTATGTTGACGTTTCTCCGCTAAACCGAACTTCTAATTTTTATGAGGATTCTGATGGACTTCCTTTCAACGATTATGAACCCGATTTAGCAAGATCGCTATTACAGCAGGAGCGGTTTGATAATTATTTAACGGTTAATCTAGTTGGCGGAAAATCATTCCGATTCCGAGATGCATATATCAGCATTTTTGCTTCCGTAAATAATCTGTTTAACCAAACCTTCAAAACTGGCGGATTCGAACAAGCGCGAAATTCCAATTTTCGGGAATTGAGAGAGGATCGGTCTCTAGAAATACCTGTTTTTGGGAACAAATATTGGTTTGGGAGAGGTGCAAATTATTTTATCACAATCAGTTACAGAAATTAAAATCAATGCTATGAAAAGAAAATTAATTAAAAAGTATGTCTGCCTTTTTGGGATGTTGCACTTGCTATTCTCATGTACTTTAAATTCTGATTTTGAAATACCTAATTCACTAGGGCATGAAGAAAATTCAGGATTAGAAAAGCTCAAAAACCAACTTTCAAATCAGGAAAAGGAAGAGATAAGTATTTCAAATTTGAAATCACTATTTGTTTGGGGACAGGCAGTAGAAATTACTTCAGATATTGTCATAAAAGGATATGTCAGTAGTTCTGATCAATCTGGAAATTTCTATAAAGAACTATTTATTCAGGATATGCCAGAGTCTCCATCCGCAGGTATTCGAATAGCGATTGAAATGACCAATTCCTATAATAAATTCAATTTTGGTCGCGAAGTATATATTGACCTCAAAGGATTGTTTCTAGGTGAGAGTAGGTCTGGAGATGGATTAATCTCTATAGGTGGATCTAAAAATTCGGATGATGAGATTGAGAATTTATCGAATAATCAGATTCAAAAACATATGTTTCGAAGTACAGAAACTTTTGGATTGACTCCGCGAGAATTAGACATCACTCAGATTAAAAGAGAGCATGTAGGAATGTATGTTAAAGCAAAAAATGTGCAGTTTCCTGAGGATTTACTGGGCAAAACATACTATGATCCCAACGACTCTTTTGACACACAACATCCAATAGAAAGTTGTATGGGGTTTGCGAATACGACCTTTATCTTGGAGACCAGTTCATTTGCTAATTTTCGATTTCATCCATTACCTGATGGAGGTGGTGATATTTCTGGCATTATCACAAAAACCTTCACCGGCTCAAATATTGTTTTGGTTTTGAATTCCCTTACGGATGTCGACCTGACCCGTGAACGATGTGTACCCCTAGATATCAATGAATTTGAAGTGCTTTTTGAAGAAAATTTTGATGAGGGTAAGGATAATTCGACTTTTGACTTTCCAGGTTGGTCGAATATAGCCGATCAAGGTAGAGAATTATGGACTGAGCAGATTTTTGGGTCCAATGGATATGCAGAATTTAGCGGTTTTCGAACGAATGATCCATTAAATATTGGTTGGTTAGTTTCACCGAAGTTCAGCAAAACAGGGAACGATAATTTATATCTCAACTTCAAGAATGCACAACATCACATTGAATCTGACCAGAATATACTTCAGTTATTCATGTCTACAGATTTTGATGGATCTAATCTTCATACGGCTAATTGGCAGGAATTACAGGCAAATCTGTCCCATTTGAATGATATATGGTATGTATTCAAAGATGCCGGATTAGTTGATTTATCATATATTTCGGGAGATTTTTATATCGCATTTCGATATGAAGGATCGGGGCTAGATTCCAAATTGGATGGAGCATATATGATTGATGATTTTCGAATTCTAAAGCCTAAATAATTTCAGGAAATCAATCGCATTTAGCTACAGCTTTAGTAACTTTATAAGAT
>JALQZD010000187.1 GCA_023258495.1 Polaribacter sp. | reverse complement strand
TAATCCACCAATAATCTGGATCTCGATATTCAAACCCAATAGCATACGCTCCTTGAGGGCCATTGGCCAATCTGTAGTTTTTTAAAAGGGATGTATAATTTTTGGATCGATAGGCTTCGTTAAAAACTGCAGTATCTGATTCATCGGAAGTCAGATATAAATTCGGGTTATTCTGAAATACAAATTGACCTAAAGCGGCAACTGCTTTCAACTTTAGGGTAGAAGTGATAGTCCTTTCTGCTCCAAATTCCAAACCGATATTTCGCTGTCCAATTCCAGAAAGGATTTCCTGAACAAATGCGTTATTGTCACCACCCAAACCATCGGCAAAATAAAAAGACACTTCGGTAGCATTTCGGATGTCGATAAAATAACCCGTCAGCTTTGCATTCCACTTGGGATATCGAATCAAGTAACTTACTTCAAAGCTAAATATATTTTCACTTTTAAGATTCTCAACAGTGAAGTTGTTTTCTCGGCTATTTGAAAAGGTATTGCGCAAATCAGGCGGGGTTGACAAATAACCTAGATTAAAACTTAGCAGGTGTCTTCCTGTAAACTTATAAGTCCCTCCTGATTTGATTCCATAATTGAAAAAACTCAGCCGTTCTGAAGGACCAAAGGACTGGTCAGGAAAACGACCATTTTGATAATTTCCTATCCTTTGGTATTGTCGATTCGATAGATGTAGAGATGTATAAAAATCGATTTTTGAATACTGAAATTGAGCCTGAGCAAAACCATTGATATCAGACGAAATGAAATGATAATTATATTTAAAACGATCTCCTTCGGTTATAAATCGATTGGGTGTATGTAAATTATTCTGTTGTTGAATTTGGGTCGATGCAAAGCTGTTTACATCCAGATAAGATTGTCCTCCAAGCAGATTTATAATGCTAGCATAATTATGAGATTTTAATTTTCGAAACTCTAATTTCGAATGAATAGTGAAATGTTCATTTGGTTTATGTTCGAGAATTGAATTTAAGGTAATTAGCTGATCGTCGATACGGTCTTCATAAAAAACATAACTGCTTGGAGCATCAACTTGTGAATTGGTGACATTGGCATCAAAAATTCGATTCCAATCCAACTGTCCTGAATTTTGAAAGTTTATTAAGTTTTCATACGCTAAACCGATGTTTTGGTTCCTTAAATTATAACTCGGTAATCTTTGATAATAGGTCGGACTTGGATTTGATCCACCATTAAAATCAATCCGGCTATTACTGATATTTCCGAACTGGTACGCAACATTGGTTTGGAGTTTAGTGCTCCTTGAAACCTTCCAAAAATGAGAAAATTGTAAAATAGGCTCAACAACTTTTTTAATTCTTGAATTGACTTTCTTCCCATTTAGGAATCCCCAGTATTCGTTATATCGAATTCCTTTTATGTCAAATACTTCCTGTGTCATGGGGGCAGACTTCCCTCTCTGATTGAGGGCAAATATTCCAGTAAAACCAATGGTGTGGTTATCATTGAATTCTTTCTCAATGGCTCCAAAAAACGAATATGCATTATACATGGATCCTTCTTGAAACCCTTCAGCTGATGCTCTACGGCTTCCAGAGAAGACATATGAGAATCCGTTATTTCTTGTACCACTCGCATATGTCGCCATAAGCCGATGGGTATAACTGCGATTCGAAGATGCGTAAGAAAAACGCAGTCCTGGATTTTGCGCTGAGGGTCTTGATGAAATAGAAGTCGTGCCCTGAATACCACCAAAACTATTATCTGAGGGTTGTATTCCGAGTGTATATATCTGATTCCGAAATACATCATTCAACCCACCCCAGTTGCTCCATTGTGGTCTGCCATCATTCATTTTATTCATTTCGATACCGTTCAAAACAATTTTTCCATACTTTCCATCTAATCCACGAATTCGGAAAAACGAGGAGCTAAAATCAAAGGCCGCTGTTCGTAAAAACACATCTTTGGTGGATTGAAAAACACCTGCTAGAGATCCTGTGGAATTATCTTCATTGATTAACTCATCATCTGTAAGCAAGATTAAATTTGAACTTACTTCTTCATCAATAGATCGTGAAAGCAAAATTACCCCTAGATCAATAGGAATGCCATTTAATTGAAGAGGAACCTTTTGGGTATTATACCCCGATAAAGAAATTTCTAAAACATAATTTCCATTAGAAACGTCTGAAATCAAAAATTTACCTGATAAATCTGTACTTATCTGGTGTCGATTGGTTTGAAGTTGGACAATGACTCCAACGATTGGTTTTTGAGTATCAAAATCAAGAATTTCTCCCCTTATGATATTTTGGGAAAAGGCGTGACAAATGGTTAACACCATTGCGCACGGCAACAACAGTATTTTTTTCATAGCAATTTGTGATTTCCAATTGAAAATCGATTTAAAAGTAAAAAAAATGCCTACACTTCAAAATAAAATTTTAAATAAAAAATCAATACAAAAAATTTGTTTACCAATTCTGATTTCGTATTTATGTTAAAAAAATGCTATGAAGAAACTTTCCCTTGGAATGCTTTTCCTAATCGGGTATGCCCTGAATTTATCGGGTCAAAATGAAAGCAAATCCTATGAAATTCACACAATCGCCTTTTACAATTTAGAGAATCTTTTCGATACTATTAATGACCCAGGAAAAGACGATGAGCTAAGTCCCATCATGAAATTCAAGGGGAATAAATCAAAAGTCTATTCAGAAAAAATACATCGAATGGCATTTGCCATTTCTAAAATTGGGTCTAAAAAAAATACACTGCCTCCTACTATAATTGGGGTTGCTGAGGTTGAAAATCGGACTGTTTTAGAAAATCTAATTGGATCAAGGTATTTGAAGAATTTTAACTACGGAATTGTTCATTATGACTCACCAGATAAACGCGGAATAGATGTAGCCCTTTTATTTAATCAAACGTATTTTCAGCCTATTCACCATCAGGTCATTCCTCTAAATATTTATAGAAATAACAGAAAAATATCTACACGAGATATTCTCTATGTTGTTGGATATTTAGACAATGAATTGATTCATATTCTTGTAAATCATTGGCCTTCCAGAAGCGGTGGGGAATTTAAAACCAGGGCTACCCGAGAAAAAGCTGCCTATACAAATCTCAGACAAATTCAAAAAATTCAGGAATCATATCCAACGGCAAAAATCATCGTCATGGGAGACCTAAATGATAATCCAACAAACTCAAGTCTAAAAGAAGTACTTCATACAAAAAGAAAAAAAAGTAAAACAAAAACTACCGATTTATACAATCCCTTTGAATCGATGTTCCTCAAGGGAATGTATAGCCTTGGTCATCGGAATTCGATTAATTTATTTGATATGATTTTAATTTCAGGAGCATTTATTCCAGAGTCCAGCTCTGATCTAAAGCGTTTCAAATTTTTTCAAGCAGGTGTTTTTAGTGAATCCTTTTTAATAACACAAAAAGGAAGATTTAAAGGATTCCCTTTTCGAAGTTATTCCAATGGAAATTTTACCGGTGGATACTCAGATCACTTCCCGGTTTATATGTATTTGATAAAAGAAAAGCAATAAAAAAACCCTGCAATTCTTATTGCAGGGTTCTTATAAATGATAAATTTTTGCCTTACACAATACTATTCATATTTGAATCGATATTGTAGATATCTGTAAGCATCTCTTGGTATAATAGTTATCCACTTTGAATGTTTTAAGTACCACTTAAAACGAACTGATTTCATTCCTTTAGTCAAATAAGCAGCAATAAATGGATGTACATGTAACTGTATCTTTTTGGCTGATTTGCTAGTTTTTTGTTTAGAAATCATATTTTCTAAATCTAAATCTAATTTTTCTAAAAGAACGATTGGAGCTTCAACTTCTCCCTTTTGACTTGGATTTGGTTCTTTGGTCTTAATGGCCAGTTCGGGTCTTACCCTTTGCCTTGTGATTTGAACCAGTCCAAATTTACTTGGTGGTAGTATTTTGTGTTTTGTTCTGTCTTCGCCCATTACATCTTTTAAGTGTTGGTACAGCTTATTTCTGTTTTCGGCTTTATGCATATCGATAAAGTCTACAACAATAATGCCGCCCATATCTCTTATACGTAATTGCCTAGCGATTTCAGTTGCCGCAACTAAATTTACTTCTAGTGCTGTTTCCTCCTGTGAATTTGCCTTATTTGATCGGTTTCCGCTATTTACATCAATAACGTGCATCGCTTCTGTATGCTCAATAACCAAATACGCTCCTTTACTCATGGAAACAGTTTTTCCGAAGGATGTTTTTATTTGCCTTTCAATTCCGTATTTCTCAAAAATTGGAATCTTTGATCGGTGAAGTTTTACAATCTTTTCCTTTTCAGGATAAATTTCCTGCAAATACTCTTTGATTTCAAGTTTTAAGGTTTCATCATTTGTCACAATACTTGTAAAAGTATGGTTCATAATATCTCTTAAGATTGATGAAGCCCTGTTTAATTCACTTAAAATTTTTGTTGGAGTATTTGTATTCGGAATACGTTTACACATTGTTTTCCAACGATCCAATAAGTTCTCTAAGTCCCGATCTAATTCGGCTACTTTCTTGCCTTCTGCAACAGTTCTTAGAATAATACCAAACCCTTTTGGTTTGATACTTCTGGCTAATTTTTTTAGCCTGTCTTTTTCTTTTGGATCCGCAATTCGTGATGAAACAGAAATACGGTTAGAAAAAGGAACTAGTACAATATATCTTCCTGCAATTGAAAGTTCTGAACTTAATCGAGGTCCCTTAGATGAAATTGGTTCTTTTACAATTTGAACCAATAAATTTTGTCCTTTTTTCAAAACGCCATCCATACTACCATCTTTGTTGATGTCGTTTTCAAAACGAAAGTTTTTAAAGGTGAACTCTTTATACCTACCTGTGCTTACTTTTTTAAGAAACTTATTTAGCGAATTAACTTGCGCGCCTAAATCATGATAATGTAAAAATCCGTCTTTCGGATATCCAACATTCACAAATGCCGCATTTAAACCCGTTAACACCTTTCCGATTTTAGCTAAAAAAATATCGCCAACCGTAAATTTGTTATCTGTGGTTTCTTTATTTAATTCAATAAGTTTTCCATCCCGTAGTAAGGCAAAATCAATATCAGATGAATTTGTACGAATTATTAATTCTGTTTTCATACTGAAAATGGTTTTATACTGCACTAAGTGCAGATGGATTAATAGTAACAGGTATTTTAATACCAGCTGAGGATTTATCAAAACCTCATATGTCAATGAACTTGTTTTTATCTTATAAAAGAAAAGTAAGCTGCTGCTTACTTCTTCTTATGTCTATTTGCTCTAGCTCTTTTTTTTCTTTTATGAGTCGAGATTTTCGCTCTTTTTCTTTTCTTACCACTTGGCATAATCGCTATCTATTTAAAAGTTTTTAAAATCGTATTTACTTAACCTCAACTTTATTTTTTACTCCTTCAGTAAAAACTTTTGCTGGTTTAAAAGCAGGAATGTTGTGTGCAGGAATCTTAAGCGTTGTGTTCTTAGAGATATTTCTTCCTGTTTTTTCTGCTCTAGTCTTGATAATGAAACTACCAAAACCTCTTAAATAAACATTTTCACCATTTTCTAAAGCATCTTTTACTTCTGTCATAAACGCTTCAACAGTGGCCAATACATCTGTCTTTTCTATACCTGATTTTTCTGCAATTTTTGATACAATATCTGCTTTAGTCATATCTTCTATGTTTTTTTATTTAGTCTTGAAAATGCGGATGCAAATATATGATAATTAATCAATTCCAAACAAATTAAGCCATAATTAATCTCATTATAATAACGTATTTTTGACGTTTTAGTACTTTTTATGTCCTTTAGCTCCATATTGATTGATTGGTACTTCCAAAACAAACGCCATTTACCCTGGCGTTTGACGAAGGATGCGTATAAAATCTGGCTATCAGAAATTATGTTACAGCAAACCCGTGTAGCTCAAGGTTTGGAGTACTTTAAAACTTTCGAAAAACACTTTCCTACTGTTTTTGATCTGGCTAAAGCGGATGAACAACTCGTCCTTAAATTATGGCAAGGTCTCGGATATTATTCTCGTGCAAGAAATCTTCATTACACCGCTAAATATATTGTAAAACACTATGGCGGAAAATTCCCGTCAGCATTTTCTGAAATTAAAAAACTTAAAGGTGTTGGTGATTATACCGCCTCGGCCATCGCATCCATCGCATTCGACGAACCGCATGCCGTTGTTGACGGAAATGTCTATCGAGTGCTTTCTCGGGTCTTCGGAATCGATACACCTATTAATAGTACAATAGGAATAAAGGAATTCAAATCCTTAGCACAATCTTTACTTGATGCACATCAACCGGGAACCTACAATCAGGCGATCATGGAATTCGGAGCCATGCAGTGCAAACCGAAAAACCCAAACTGTGAGGATTGCCCGCTTAAGAATATGTGTGTGGCTTTTGAAAAGAAACAAATTGATCAGCTTCCTGTAAAATTGAAAAAGACCAAAGTGAGAAATCGTTATTTCAATTATCTGGTAGTGCTTTCTTCGGAAGGAAAAACAATTCTGAATCAGCGAACACAAAAAGGGATTTGGCAACATCTATATGAATTTCCATTAATTGAAACCGAGAACGTATCCAACGAAAAAGAAATCTTCAGTAGTAAGGAATTCAAAAACTACGGATTTGAAAACTTCGAATTGTCTTTATTTAATGAAGTACCGATCATTCATAAATTATCACATCAGCATTTGCATACCCAATTCTGGATTTTAGAAACCCAAAACGATCAAAATTCAACCATAAATTGGGAAGAAATTGATAATTATCCCGTTCCGGTTCTAATTGCTAACTTTTTGATACGCTTTAGACCCAGCATGAAATCTTTTTTATAAATTTGATATAATCGAAACGTTATGGCAGGTACAATAAACAAAGTAATATTGATAGGTAATTTAGGTGATGATGTGAAAATGCATTACTTTGATGATAAGAACAGCATTGGTAGATTTCCATTAGCGACCAGTGAATCGTATACCAACAAGCAAACAGGTGAAAAGGTAACCAATACCGATTGGCACAATATCGTTGTGCGTAATAAACTCGCTGAAATCTGTGAAAAATACCTGACCAAAGGAGACAAGGTTTATGTGGAAGGCAAATTGAAGAACAGACAATGGGAACAAGATGGTATTCGAAGATATGCCACAGAAATCGTCGCAACCGATATGACCTTTTTAAGCACCAAAAAGAGTGCTGAGATGAATCAGAATCCGCCACAAAATCAAGGTACTTCATCTGCGCCTCAAAATGTTGTGGAACCTATGGATGATGATTTGCCTTTTTAGTAACTAAAAATCTAGCATTTGGATCCAGATCCTGAACCATTACTCATATTCTTTTTTGCAACTTTTGACGTTGTAGCCCTTTTAAATGGTGCTGCGCTTTTGGTTTTATTGCTCTGTTCGGCACTCATCTCAGGAACAGAAGTAGCATTCTTTTCACTTTCACAAACTGATTTGGATACACTTTCTACAGATAAGAAAGATGAAGCACTCATTATCAGTCTACTCGAAAAACCGAGAAAGCTGCTGGCTACGATTTTAATCACAAACAATTTCATTAATATTTTAATTGTATTGTTGTTTGCAACCCTTGCAGAAAACCTCTTTGGATATTTCGATTATCAGATTGATGTGTACTTCTTTCAATTACCCCTTCGGTTTTTGATTGAGGTAATTCTGGTTACCTTTTTAATCCTTCTTTTTGGTGAGGTTTTGCCCAAAGTATATGCTTCGCGAAACGCCCTTAGATTTTCAAAACTGATGTCGAAGTTTATCAGCTCGGTAAATGTATTATTGACCCCATTTAGTTTGCCATTGATTTCTTTGACAAAATGGGTAGAAAACAGATTGGGAAACAAAAACAATAGCATTTCTGTAGAAACTTTATCTCAGGCTTTGGAATTAACATCCGAAGGAGCGACAACGAAAGATGAGCAAAAAATCTTGGAGGGAATTGTCAATTTCGGGAATACCGAAACCATTCAGATTATGAAGCCTCGTATTGATATTTTCGCCCTGTCGGATGAAGAATCATATGAAGAGGTATTGGAAAAAATTTTGAAGAATGGCTACTCTCGAAATCCGGTGTATCAAGAGAATATTGATAACATCATTGGCGTGTTATATGCTAAGGATTTGTTAGCACACCTCGACAAGAAGAATTTCAAGTGGCAAGAGTTAATTCGTGAACCTTTCTTCGTTCCTGAAAACAGAAAATTGGATGATTTACTGGGTGACTTTAGAGAACGTAAAAATCACCTTGCCATTGTAGTTGATGAATATGGAGGAACAAGCGGATTGGTAACTCTAGAAGACGTGATTGAAGAAATTGTTGGTGATATCAATGACGAATTTGATGATGATGATTTGTCCTACTCTAAGATTGATGCAAATAATTTCATTTTCGAAGGTAAAACCACCATCAAAGATTTTTGTCGCGTACTTGATGATGAAGACGAACAAATTTTTGAGGAAGCCAAAGGCGAAAGTGAGACTCTGGCTGGATTCTTACTTGAGATATCAGGAAAGTTTCCGAAGAAAGGCGAAAAAATAAACTTTAAGAAGTATACGTTTACCATAGAGGCTGTTGATGTGCGTCGAATTCAACAAATTAAAGCGACTCGTAATGCGTAAATTTCTTTTTCTTCTGATTTTGATTTACTCCTGTAATTCAGATACTTTACCCAAACCAAATGGGTATTTGAACTTGTCGTATCCACAGAAAACATATCAGAACTTTACGTTGGAAAAACCCTATGAATTTGAAATTTCGAATCAAAGTGTTGCTGTTAATCAACCCAACGGATGGTTAAAAATTACCTATCCGAAATTGAAAGCCTCATTAGATATTACCTACAGACCCATAAAAAATAATCTGCAAGAAATTTTAATTGAAGCCGAAAAACTCGTTTATAAGCACACGATTAAAGCGGATGAAATCCTAACGAAAGATTATAAAAATGAGGATCAAAAGGTATTCGGAAGTTTGTATTCTATTAACGGAAACGCGGCTTCAAACTTACAATTCCATGTTACGGATAGCCTAAATCATTTCCTGAAAGGTTCACTTTATTTCTACGCAAAACCCAATTATGATTCTATTTTGCCAGCAGTGGCATACATCAGAGATGATGTATTACATATTATGGAAACATTGAAGTGGAAAAACTAGTAGTTTTCGATTCCGCCAGATAAATTCAACACGTTTACATCTGGATATTTTTCACGAACCATTTGGGTCGCCTTGTAACTGTTAAATCCCTTTTGACAGACCATTACATAAGTTTTATTGGTATCGATTTCCAATTGCTCTGGACTAAAATTTTGAATCGGTAAGGTTTTATCCACCGCGAAAGGCAATTGCAAATTGGGTAAAACGGCGATAATCTCGAGATTGGATGGTTTTTGATTCGCTAATTTGGATTTCAACTCCTCCGAACGAATTTGCCAATCTTCTTTTTGACCCAAACAGGTCACATCTAAATACGATTCTTCATTGAAAATTTGCTGAATCTCTTCCTTTGAAAACTTTGGCTTCAATTTTATTTTCAAGAAAGAATTTTGCAATGCATTATAAATCAATAATTCATTTTTTAATGGTTGCCCTACTCCTGTAATCAGTTTTAATACCTCATTTACCTGCGCCATAGCAATCATACCCACAATAGCATTTAAAGTTCCTGCTTCTTCGCAATTCGGTATGTCTGAATTCATGGTCGGAAAGGCATCTCTAAGGTTGGCCGAATTTCCGTTTTCATCAGAACTATTGAATACCGAAACATAACCATCAAACTTGTATAATGAACCATACACCACAGGCCTGTCTAACAAGACTGCAACATCATTCAATAGGTATTTGGTCGGAAGGGAATCTGTAGCATCTACAATAATGTCAAATCCAAATAGAGTTTCAACTGCATTGGATTTTAGCAATGGCTGATTCGAATACGTAACTTCTGTAAATAAAGTGCGTTGCTGAATAAAGTTTGAAAGTGTTTCCGCTTTTGGCTTCCCGACGTCGCCTAAGGAATAAAAAACCTGACGATGTAAATTCGATGCATCCACCTCATCAAAATCAATCAAATGAATTTTTCCGATTCCGCTTGAAGCCAGATACACAGCAATAGTTCCGCCTAAACCACCGCATCCAACCACAACTACAGAAGCATCTTGCAGCTTTTGCTGACCTTCTTCCCCAATCTCCGCCAGCGTAATTTGACGTTTAAAGAGTTGATTATATGATTTTGGTGTTTTCTCGAATTTCATTCAATGCAGATTCGTATTCTTCGGGTGTATTCACATTTCGGATAACCGCGTCATCC
>JALQZD010000083.1 GCA_023258495.1 Polaribacter sp. | reverse complement strand
GGTCATACCGATTCTACTCCAATTAAGAGAGAGATCATCCAGGACAATTGGGATTTATCGGCCTTAAGAGCTACCTCTATTGTTAGAGTATTACAATACAAGTATGGTGTTAAGCCTCAGCGTTTAACTGCTGCAGGTAGAAGTCAGTACATTCCAATTGCAGAAAATGACACGCCAGAAAACAAAGCGAAAAACAGAAGAACCAAAATTATTATTATGCCTAAGTTAAATCAGTTCTTTGATTTATTAGAGCAAGATTCTGAATAAGCAGTATCGTTGACAAAAGCATAAAAAAATCACCTTTCTCAAGGTGATTTTTTTTGTTATAATATTTCGACAAAATCTTCAAATGCCAGGTAGTACGGCTGATCTTTAAATACAGGATTGTCTACCGATTCGGCGTTTGCAATTCCGACACCGGCAAACCAGACCTTCGCATCGTTCTTGATGGCATGTTCTTTAAAAGTCTCCATCCACAATACATCGTACTCATTCGGATGCTGTAGGTTGGAGGTTGCCTTTACCAATACAAAAATGGTAGGCTCACCCTCTTTATACAACACAAACTGGGGATGTTTTTTCAATTGACTATTAATCGCCTGAAATTCATAACCCATTTCTGTCAACTTTTCTCCTACCACATTCATGGCTAGATTATGCAATTCCTGCGCAGATAAAACCTTCATGTTTTTGAATTCTTTTTGCAAAAATAATTCAATAATTTTGCTTCTTCATTATGATGATAACAGATACTCACACCCATTTATATTCGGAGCAATTTGATGAAGATCGAGAGGATATGATTCAACGTGCGATTGATGCCGGAATTTCTCGATTTTTTATTCCTGCCATTGATTCTTCCTACACTAATCGAATGTTGGATTTAGAAAAATCACATCCAGAAAATATGTTTCTGATGATGGGGTTACATCCAACTTCTGTAAAGGAGGACTTCAAAGAAGAATTGGCTCATGTGAAAGAATTACTAGACAGCAGACATTTTTACGCGGTTGGGGAAATCGGAATTGACCTGTATTGGGATAAAACATTCTTGTCTGAGCAACAAGAAGCCTTTCGAACACAAATCCGATGGGCAAAAGAAAAAAATCTTCCAATAGTCATTCATTGTCGCGAATCTTTTGATGAAATCTTTGAGGTTTTAGAAACGGAGAAAGACGACAAATTAAGAGGCATTTTCCATTGCTTTACTGGAACATTAGAACAGGCACATCAGGCCATTTCTTACAATATGAAATTGGGAATTGGCGGTGTTGTTACCTTCAAAAATGGTAAAATTGATCAGTTTTTGAATCAAATCGATTTGAAACATATTGTTCTTGAAACGGATTCTCCTTATTTGGCACCAAAACCATTTCGAGGCAAACGCAATGAAAGTTCTTACCTCGAAAAAGTGCTAGATAAACTTGTTGACATCTACGGATTGACGTACGAGGAAATTGCGAAAATAACCACCGAGAATTCTAAAGAAGTTTTCGGCATTTGAACATGATTGAGACAGCAGTTATATCGTCTCCTATTGGACTATTACATATCACTGGTGATGATGAGGGTGTCAAAGAAGTGACTTTTTTAACCGACAATCAACCGATTTCTACAATCATTCCAGATTCATTATCAACTTGTGTAGCGCAATTGAGCGAATACTTTGATGGCAAAAGAGAGGATTTTGATCTGAAATTGAATCCGCAGGGCACGGAATTCCAACGGAAAGTATGGGAGATTCTCTTGGAAATTCCTTTTTCAAAAACTCGATCCTATTTAGAGCAAAGTAAAGTATTTGGTGATGTTAAAGCGATTCGGGCCGTGGCGTCTGCAAATGGTAAAAATCCGATTGTAATTATCATTCCTTGTCATCGTGTGATTGGGTCTGACGGATCTTTGACTGGTTATGCAGGCGGAAAATGGCGTAAGCAATGGTTGTTGAATCACGAAAGTCCTTCCAAACAACAATCGTTATTCTAATCTAGACAATAGCATAAAAAGTATATTTTTACGTTACTTAGGTACTATTTATGCCAAAAAAAATACTTCTAATCCTTTTTCTATTCGGTTGCATAAGTGTGCAAGCCCAAATCGAAAATTCCACATTTAGAAGAATCGCTATTAGCATCCAAAAAGACTCGGTACGTTTTGATTCTGTGCCCATCAATCCGGTAGATTTTAAAATTTTCGACCAAACCAAAAAGTTAATCCAAGCATCCGATTATAAAGTTGATTTTTCAAATGCCTTGTTAATTATTAATTCGAAGAAGCATCCTCAGATAACCATAGAATATTTCCGATTCCCTGAATTTGTTACAAAAATTTATACGCCTTACAGCGAAAATCTAATTTTAGAAGAAACCAGTAAGGATCCTGTTTATCGTTTCAAAACCTCAAATAAAAAAGAAAATGTTCAGCTTTTTGAAGGACTTAAAACTCGTGGATTTATAGCTCGTGGCGTCACTTCGGGAAATAATCAAAATGCGGTGACCAATTCGGCTCTTGATCTCGAAATTTCTGGAAAACTTTCAAAAAATGTGAATTTAAAAGCACGGATTTTCGATACTAATATTCCGATTCAAACCAATGGATATTCTCAAAATTTCACAGATTTCGATCGTATTTATATGGAGATCTTTAGTGACAATTGGGGTGTACGTGCCGGTGATATTTCTATCTCCAATAAAACAAGTTTCTTCGTCCCGTTTACCAAACAGATTGCCGGATTACGGGTAAAAGCCAATGTGTCTGATAATTTCAGTTTGGGAGCTTCGGGGGCTGTAGTGCGAGGCAAATTCAATAATTTCAGATTTACCGGAGTAGAAGGTAATCAAGGTCCGTATAAATTGTTCGGACAAAATAATGAAGCCGCAATTTTAATTATTGAAGGTAGTGATCGCGTATTTGTAAATGGGGTTCCGGTAGAGCGCGGAGAAAACAAAGATTATATCATCAATTACAATTTGGGTGAAATCACATTCAACACCACCTACCCCATAACTAATGATATGCGGATAACCGTTGAATTCCAATATTCCGATCGGAATTTTACACGATTCATCACCTATAACGAAGCTGAATACAAAAAGGAAAATTTCGAGATTTCAGCTTTTTTCTACAGTGAGAATGATGCGAAAAATCAGGCTCTACAACAAAACCTTAGCGATGACCAAAAATTAATTCTCGCCAATGCAGGAAACGATCCAAATGCCATGATTGCAGAAAGTGCATTTTTGGATACTTATGATGAAAATAAAATACTCTATAAAAAATCAAATAATGGTATTGTCGATTTCTTTGAATATTCGACAAATGAAACTGACGAATTATACACGGTAACTTTTAGTCAGGTGGGTCAGAATAATGGGAATTATGTTTTGGATCGTACTACAGCCATCGGGAACATATTCGTCTTCGTAGGTGTCAATCAGGGGGATTACCAACCCATCATACGGTTAACTGCACCAACAAAATCACAATTTGCTGTGGTTCAATCGAGAATTAAGCCGTCAGAAAAAACAGAAATTACATCAGAAATTGCACTGAGTAATAATGACCCGAATTTATTTTCATCTATTGATAATTCAGAAAATAAAGGACTGGCCGCTAAGGTTACATTGAAGCAAAAATTGATTGACAAGAAGTGGAAACTAACTGCTGCTCTAAGTCATGAATACGCACATAAAAATTTCAGAACCCTTCAGCGGTGGGAATCTATTGAATTCAATCGGGATTGGAACCTCTTGACCAATAGAGGCACGAAGAATTATTTTCAGTCAGCATGGGAATTAAAAAATCAAAATGATGATTTTGTAACCTATCGATTCAATCATTTAAATTATGTGAATCTATTCAATGGGAATAAACACGAATTCTTATCCCAATTCAATCTCGAGAATACATTTATACGTTTTAATTCAAGTTATTTAACCAATACATCAACACTTGAAGAAAATTCATTTTTACGATCTATTGGAAAAATTGAACATTCTTTTTCAAAAAGTTGGATGGGAGTTGCTTTGAATATTGAAGACAATGCACGGAAAAATATCGCGAATCAGGAATTCATCAATACAAGTCATAAATATGAAGATTACGAAGCCTATTTCGGCGTTGGAGATTCCACCAAAATTTATGCAAAATTCGGAGTGAATTTTCGGACGAATGATAGTATCAGAGGAAATCAATTTGAGCAGATCAATCGAAGAAAAACATTTTATGTTCAAAGTAAATTGATCCAAAATAAAACTACCAATCTGAGCGTATTCGCGAATTACCGATTAACCGAAAACCAATTTGCCACCAACGAGAAAGCACTGAACTCAAGAGTTATTTATCAGCAAAAACTGTTTAACAATTTTGTTTCCCTAAACACCACCTATGAAACCTCATCGGGAAATGTGGCTCGGCAGGATTTTATCTATGTAAGAACCGAACCCGGACTCGGTTTTTATACCTGGATTGACTACAACGGTGACGGAATAAAAGACTTTAACGAATTTGAAATCGCACAATTTCAAGACCAGGCCGAATATTTGCGATTACCGAAACCCAATATCCGATTTGTCCCTACACAGCGTGCCAAATGGCAACAAAATATCTTTGTGAATTTTAATCAGTGGGGAAACCGGGACGGATTTAAAAAATGGATATCACACTTTAGTAATCAGACCTCACTTTTGGCAAATAACGAACAGGAACGATCTGAAAATTCTTTTCAACTGAATCCATTTGATTTCAATGAAAACAACCTAGTTAGTCTGCAATTAAATTTTAGAAACACATTGCATTATAATCGAGGTTTGCAAAACTACAGCACTAGTTATACGTATGGGAATTCAAAATTAAAACAACAATTTCTCATTGGAAATCAGGAGAATAACATAGAACTACATCAACTTGATTTCGCACATAAATTCTCGAATTTCTGGTTGATTGAATTTTTAGGTTCCTACAGTACAAATGGATTGGATACTGAAAATTTTGCCGATCGAAATTATCTGTTGCATAATTATGAGATTCAACCAAAATTGAATTTCTTGTATTCGAAAGACAACCGATTTTCTACCTTTTACCACTTCAAGAAAAAGGAGAATACCATCTTAAATTTAGAGCAGCTGAATCAACAAAAGTTCGGAATTGAATATTTTTATTTTGGGCAAAAGAATGAACAAATTTCGGCTGTTCTCAATTACTATTTAAATGATTTTTCGGGCAACACAAACTCCCCAGTTGCATATCAAATGCTAGAAGGACTGCAGGCAGGCCGAAATTTTACATGGAATCTTTTATTCAATAAAAAACTAAATTCATTTTTGAATCTCAATTTGAATTACTTCGGACGAAAAAGTGAAAATGTACGGGCAATTCATTCTGGAACCATCCAATTAAGAGCCGATTTTTAAATCCAATGAAATCATCACTTCTTAATTTTTGAAATCTTTTTAAAACTTCTCTTTCTTTTCAATAATCTACTTTTTAAGTTTTAGTATGTTTGTGTAACTAGAATGTTGATTATTTTACATTAATACATTTAAAATGAAAAAAATTGTTTTTGCCTTAGCACTGTTATGGAGTTCATTTTCATACAGCCAAACGGAATTAAAATTGGATATTGCAGATGCCCTAATCATAAGAAGTCTGGAAGTTTCTTTTGAAAACTATCTAAATGAAGAATCTTCATTTGGTATATCGGTATTGGTGAATTTAACCAACGATAGCGTTTCTTTTCGATACAATGAAGACTTTATGATTGCACCGTATTACAGACATTATTTTAGTGCCAACGAGACCTGGAATTTCTTCGGAGAAGGATTCATCGGAATCAATTCTGGAAAAGATAATGGTGTAAAATATACAGACGGAGCACTCGGTGTTGCCGTCGGCATGAAATATGTTGCCAGCAGAGGATTGGTCATCGATCTATATGGTGGTTTAGGACGAAACCTTTTTGGTTCAATTTCGCCAGTAATTGTTCCTCGTGTTGGACTCAATATCGGCTGGAGACTCTGAGTTATTCCTGAATCTTTTTTAACCAGTTTCGCACAGAAACTTCTTTACCAATCATAGCTCGTAATTCTGTGATAGGAACTCGTTGTTGATCCATTGTATCTCTGTATCGTACCGTAACTGTTTGATCTTCCAAGGTCTGATGATCTGCCGTAATACAGAATGGCGTTCCGATAGCGTCTTGTCTTCTGTAGCGCTTACCAACAGCATCCTTTTCATCATAAAAGGTATTGAAATCCCATTTTAAATCTTCAACGATTTCTTTGGCAATTTCTGGCAATCCATCTTTTTTAACCAATGGTAAAATTGCCGCTTTGTAAGGTGCCAATACAGGAGGTAATTTCAATACGGTACGTGTAGTCCCATTGTCTAAAGCTTCATCTATCAATGAATTTGAGAATACAGCCAAGAACATACGATCCAAACCAATAGAAGTTTCAACGACATAAGGCACGTAGCTCTTATTCTCTTGCGGATCAAAGTATTGTAACTTTTTACCCGAATATTGTTCGTGTTGCGATAAATCGAAATCTGTTCTAGAATGAATTCCTTCCAATTCTTTAAATCCGAATGGGAAATTGAATTCAATATCTGCAGCAGCATCCGCATAATGCGCTAATTTTTCATGATCATGGAAACGATAGTTATCGGCACCCATGCCTAAACTCAAATGCCAAGCTAACCGTTCTTTTTTCCAATGCTCATACCATTCCTTCTGCGTACCTGGCTTGATAAAAAATTGCATTTCCATTTGTTCGAACTCACGCATTCTAAAAATAAACTGTCTCGCAACAATCTCGTTTCTAAACGCTTTTCCAGTTTGAGCAATTCCGAATGGAATTTTCATACGTCCTGTCTTCTGAACGTTTAAGAAGTTTACAAAAATTCCCTGCGCAGTTTCCGGACGCAAATATACCTGAGTAGAATTTTCTGCAGAAGCACCAATTTGGGTTCCGAACATCAAATTGAATTGCTTTACCTCTGTCCAATTTTTTGAACCTGTTAATGGATCAGCAATACCTAATTCTTCAATTAATAATTTGACATCGGCTAAATCTTCATTTTCTAAGGATTTTGCCATTCTTGATAAAATCGAATTGATCTTATCCTGATATCCAAGAACTCTCGGATTGGTAGCAACAAATTGATCTTTATCAAAAGCATCACCAAATCGTTTCGCTGCTTTGGCTACTTCCTTATTGATCTTTCCTTCAATTTTTGCACAGTAATCTTCGATTAAAACATCTGCGCGATATCTCTTTTTAGAATCTTTGTTATCGATTAAAGGATCATTAAAGGCATCAACGTGACCAGAGGCTTTCCATGTTGTTGGATGCATAAGGATGGCAGCATCTACTCCAACAATATTTTCGTGCAATTGTACCATTGCTTTCCACCAATATTCACGAATATTTTTCTTTAACTCAACACCGTGTTGCGCATAATCATACACCGCACTTAATCCGTCATAAATCTCTGAGGATTGGAATACAAATCCGTATTCTTTAGCGTGCGATAAAACCTTCTTAAACTGATCTTCTTGTCCTGCCATAATGGCCACAAATATACGTGTTTACTCAATTCTAGCAAGTATTTTTAGTTTCTCTTCACAAAATAGTTGCATGGTTTTTAATTCAACTTTATCTTCGGAATTGCTATGAAATTGAATGTATTCTCCGACCTCATCAGGATTTTTTATCCTGACCTCTGCATTGAATGTAAAATTCCACTTCTCGATCAAGAAAAATATGTGTGTATAAACTGTCTTCATCAGTTACCGCAATTACCCATAACAGATTTCAGAAACAATGTAATCACTCAAATTTTTTATGGGAAAGTGACGATTCAATTGGGGTATTCTCTTCTGATTTACAGGCGAATGGGTATGGTAAAAAACATAATCCAAGAGCTAAAATACAGAGGAAATGAATCCATAGGAATATGGCTTGGAAAATGGATAGGTTCGATTCTTGTGGATACTGCTGAATTTCAAACTATCGACTATATCATTCCGGTTCCCTTGCATCCAAAAAAGTTGAGATCAAGAGGGTATAATCAAGTATCGAAGTTCGCACATCAAATCAGCATTTATCTCAACAAACCTGTCCTAGAACATCAATTCATAAGAGTTTCATCAACGAAAACACAGACGTTAAAAGCCCGAATGGAACGCTTTTCGAATGTGAACACCAAATTCCATATTAAGGAACCTGGGTTCTTTGAGAACAAACACATTTTACTTGTGGATGATGTGATCACAACAGGAGCAACAGTAACTGCATGTGCCGAGGAATTCACAAAGATTGTAAACTGTAACATAAGTGTTTTAAGCATGGCATATACCGAATAGTTTTTTGTACTTTTTTTATGAAAAATTAATCGTTTCTTTGTAGCGAAATGAGGTTGTTTTCGATTCGAAATATCAGTATTATCTGCAGCACAATATGCTTTTTAGTTTTGTCTAATTGTGCCAAAACAGGCAGGCCAGAAGGAGGCCCAAAAGATGAAGATGCTCCTATTTTTGTTACCGCAAAACCACCTTATAAAAGCCTATTTTTCAAAGAAAAAGAGATACGAATTGAATTCGATGAATTTGTTCGAATGAAAGATTTGAATAAACAATTAATTGTTTCTCCTCCACTTAAAAATCCGCCGTTAATTTCTCCACAAGGTTCGCCAAGCAAGGAAATTAAGATTAAAATCTTGGATACCCTTCAGGAGAATACCACCTATATTTTCAATTTTGGAAATGCTGTGGTAGACAATAACGAATCCAATGTATTAGAAAACTTTAGTTATGTTTTTTCCACCGGAGATTACATCGATTCGTTAACTACAAAAGGATCAGTAAAAGAGGCCGGAACCATTGAAAACAAGGCAAACATCAGTTTATTACTGTATCGTTTAGATAGTTCTTACACCGATTCTATCGTTTATAAGAAAAAACCGAATTACGTGACCAAAACTCAAGATTCGGTAAACTTTTCTTTCTTCAATTTGAGAAAAGGTTCCTATAAAGTGATTGCGTTAAAAGAAGAAATTAGTGATTATATCTTCAATCCGAAAATGGATCGAATAGGATTTTTAAATGATACGATCAGCCTTCCGCAGGATAGTATTATCGAAACACCAATTGTCTATTTTTATGAAGATCAACCTTTTGAGTTTGCCAGAGGAAAGGAATTAACCAAAGGAAAAATTCAATTTGGCTTTACTGGTAATCGTAAAAACTTTAGTGTCTCACTTTTAAGTAAAGTTCCAGATTCTTTTCAAAGTGTGGCGAAGTATGAACAAGGTCGGGATTCATTAAACTATTGGTTTACGCCTATCGATCGTGATTCGCTAAACTTTGTAGTACAGAAAGATGACTTTATCGATACGGTGACCGTTCGATTGCGTAAAAAGAAGATTGATTCTTTGCTTATCAATCCGTCCATCAGAAGAACTTTACATTTTAGAGATACATTTTTCTTAAGAAGTAATACCCCGATTACACTGATTGATTCCATAAAAATCTCTATTCTAGATAAGGATACCCTAAATGTTCCATTTACCGTAATTCCATCCCTTAAAGAAAATAAAGTTGGGATTGTGTTTGAGAAAAAACCGGTTCAAAAGTATTCCATTAAACTGCTTCCAAATGCCTTAAAAGATATTTATGAGGTTTCTCATGATACCCTTAATTATAGTCTTTACACGCAGGAAATCGAAGATTATGGCAGGATCACATTAAACGTAAATAATTCTCAAAATAAGAATGTAATCGTTCAATTACTCTCGGGAAGAAATCAAACTGATGTTATTGAACAACGAAGCATTTCGGGCAGTGAGTCTCTTATTTTTGATTTGCTAGAACCAAAAAAATATACCGTTCGTGCTATAATTGATGATAATAAAAATAACAAATGGGACACGGGTAATTTTTTACTCAAAAGACAGCCTGAAGTAATCATTTTCCATCCCGAATTGCGAGATTTCGAACTACGAGCGAATTATTTCTTAGAAGAAATATTTACGATCAATTAAGCGTTCAAAGCCTGATTCAGATCGGCAAGTAAATCCTCGATTGCCTCAATTCCGACACTTAAACGAATTAATGAATCTGTAATTCCAATCGCTAATCTTTCCTTTTCGGGAATCGATGCATGGGTCATTGTGGAAGGGTGATTTACTAAGCTTTCTACACCGCCTAATGATTCTGCTAACGTGAAGACTTTCGTGTTCTCTAAAAATTTAAATGTAGCCGCTTTGCTATCATCTTTTAATCGGAAAGACACCATTCCTCCAAAATCCTTCATTTGCTTCTTTGCAATTTCATGACCTGGATGTGAAGCCAAACCAGGATAATATACATCTGCAACTTTTGGGTGATTACTTAAGAATTCTGCCACTGCATTTCCGTTTTCACAATGTCTTTGCATACGAACATGAAGTGTTTTTATTCCTCTTAGCG
>JALQZD010000031.1 GCA_023258495.1 Polaribacter sp. | reverse complement strand
CCCACAGTATTTTACAGATGAAAAACAAAGACGATGTCTTTGCGCTTTTAGAAAAAGCAAGTGAAATTCATGAGAAACTTTCGGTTTTAGCTTTTGTGGAAAATTATGTCAATACCACTCCCAATTTGGATGCAACCAAAGAAGAATTGGTAGCCGTTGTTGAACAGGCGTTTGATACTAAAGAATCTATTGAAGAAGAGGTAGAATCAGTTTTAGAAGTTGTTCAGGAAGAAGAAATTGAAGAAGAAGTAGTTGAAGAGGAGGCAGTCGATGAGGTTGCTGCTGATGAAGAACCAATTGAAGACAAAGTTGTGTATAATTTAGAGGAAGAAGGAGAAGAGGTGAAAGAGGAGGAAGTACCTGAATTAACGTTGGAACCTGCTGTCGAAGAAGAAGTAATTGAACAGCCATTTGATGAATTGGAAGAATTGTTATTCGATTCAACTGCCTCAGAAAATGATTTTAAAGAAGATGTCATAGATGCAGGAGAACGTAAAACGGCTTCACCTAATTTAGAGGATGAGTTAAAGGATACTGTTTCTGTCGATATTACGGCGAGTCTATTTGATGAAATGCCACAATCGCTGAATGATCAGTTGTCGAAGAATATTCAAATCGGATTGAATGATCGCATTGCATTTGTAAAAAACTTGTTTGATAATAGTCAGGAAGATTATAATCGTGTGATTTCTCAGCTTAATAGTTTCAACTCTCAAAAAGAGGCCAAAAAATTCATTACTAAAAATGTGAAACCTGACTATGACTGGTCTTCACAAGAGGAATTAGAGTCTCGATTCATGGAATTTATCGAACGCAAATTTGCGTAAGCTCCTTGAAGCCCGTTGTAGTACATACTCATATTCACAAACGCAAAACGGGAGTCACCCGTAGTATTGAGAATGTACTTCCCTTACTTTCGCAAAACTTAAAAACCTTTGTATTCGGATCGAATATTGACGGTGAGCATATTTCTCAAAAGAAATTAAAAAAATTCCTTTTTTCTGATGCTCCGATTGTAGTTCATGCGCATCGTAATAATGAATTGATGCTGATGCTGTGGTATCGATTTTTAGGCGCAAAATTTGGATTGGTGGCTACTCGTCATTCTGCGACTACACCATCAGGATTAACAAAGTTTTTATTAAAAAAAGCAGATAAAGTTGTCAGCTTGACTGAGTCTGTACATCACAACCTTGGAATAGAAAATATTTGCATTCCGCATGGCGTAAATACCGATGATTTTAAGCCCGATTCAACAATAAAACTTTCGAATATCCGTCAATCGAATATCATCCTAAATACAGGTAGAATTCGAAAACCAAAAGGGCAACTAACCTTGGTAAAATCGCTAGGTTTTTTAAAAAATCATAGTGATTGGGCTTTGGTGATGGTCGGTAAAATTGATGATCAGAATTTTTATTATGAGCTACAATCTATCATAAAGAATTTTGGGATTGAGCATCAAGTGTATTTCATTCCTGAAACCCGGGAGATCGTACCATATTATCAGGTAGCATCTATATTTGTGGCGCCAAGTCATTCCGAAGGATTTGCATTAGTTACTGCCGAAGCGATGTCTTGTGAGTGTACCACTGTCGCATCCGAAAACGTGGGGGTACATTCCCAACTGATACAAAATGGGAAAACTGGGTACCTGTTTGAAGTGGGAAATCATCAGCGATTAGAAAAAATTTTAGACGGAATAATTTCAGGTGATTTGAAAGAAACCGGATCAGCTGCAAGAGCTGAAATTACTGAATATTGGAGTGCAAAATTGGAGGCACAAAGGCTGTCAGAATTGTACGAATCTTTTCAATTTTAAATGCACCGTTTGTAACAAATACTTGAGCTGCTCGTCTCCCTAGAAAATCAAGTAATATGAAACAATTCACATTAATCTTAGCATTTTTGCTTACTCTAGGTGCAACCGCACAAGAAACAACTTTCAAGAAATTTTACAACAGTCATAAAGACAAATCAGCTTTTTCATTAAATCTATCAGCTTCGTTCGCTGGTGCTTTTTTAAGCGATGATGATAACGATGAAATCAAAAAAATATTAAAGAAATCAGGAAATTTTAAATTAATGGTTTTTGAAAACGAAGACTCAGAAGTTTCAAAAGATTTTAAACGTTATGTAAGAAAACATAAGTTGACCACATTAATGCGAATAAAAGAAAGTGATGGTAATGCAGCGTTCTTTATTCTAGAAAAAAATGACAGAATAAAGGAGGTCATTTTAAGAGCTAGCGATGATAATGAAAAGTTAGTTTTATTCGGTCTGAAAACCGATATGACAAAAGAGGAATTAGCTGAGATGTTCTCAGATTCCAATATAAAAATCACCAAGTAATTCATTATGATTAAAAGAGAAGATTAGCCAATCTTCTCTTTTAATTTTTCTACTTCTTTCTTACTATTCCCGATAAAAATTTCGTCATCTACCAGAAACACCGGTCGCTTCAAAAAGGTGTATTGATCTAAAATGTATTGACGATAATCTGCCTCAGTTAGGTTCTGATTTTTTAAGTCCATTGACTTGTACAATTTTGCTCGTTTATTGAAAAGAGCTTCATAGCTATGCGAATAGAAATACATTTCTTCGAGTTGGTCGACAGTGATTGGATTGGATTTGATTTCCTGTTTTTCGAAACTTTCCAGATTTACCTCTTTTAAAATTCTTTTGCAGGTATCACAAGTTTGCAAAAAATATACTTTCTTCATTTGATATCTTTTATCTTTACGAGATAAAATTAAGGATAAATATGAAACACGAATTCGAAATTTTAACAAAAGCGAGAGAATTGATACTTAAAGAATTAGAAGGTTTATCCATAGAGGATTTACACAAAATTCCGAATGGTTTTAAAAATAATATTGCCTGGAATGCAGCTCACTTAGCCGTAACTCAACAGTTAATTCATTATGGATTATCGGGGGTACCCATGGCTGTTTCAGACGAACTAATTGCGACGCATAGAAAAGGAACTTCTCCAACAAAAGTTTTTACAGCAGATGAATTCGAGGAAGTAAAATCCTTATTGAAAAGTTTGCCAGAAAAACTTATCACTGATTATGAGTCAGGACTTTTTAAAGTGTATAAAACCTATCCAACAAGCACTGGGTATGTGTTGACTTCAATTGAAAATGCCATTCCGTTCAACAATATCCATGAAGGAATGCATTATGGAATCATTCGCTCGATCAAAAAGATGTTGTAATGGAATATTTTGCTATTGCTTCGATATTAGTAGTGCTTTCAGCATTATTTGGATACATCAATGTGCGGTTTATTAAGTTGCCAAGTGCTATTGGTTTGATGGTGGTAACCATTATTTTTACATTGATTGTTCTCGGGATTAGTTTTTTTGATGACACCTTCTTAGAATTAGAGAAAGAACTCATCACTAATGTAGATTTTAAAACCGTTGTTTTAGATATCATGTTGAGTTTTCTGCTATTTGCAGGGGCATTACATACCGATTTCAAACAGTTACGAGCGAACAGAAAACCTATTATTGCTTTTGCTACGTTAGGTACGGTATTATCCGTCTGTATCTCAGGTACATTCACCTATTATTTACTGCAGTTTTTAGGATTTGAGGTGGCTTATATTTATTGTTTACTGTTTGGAGCCTTAATCTCTCCCACAGATCCTATTGCAGTTTTGGGAATCATGAAAAAGGTAGGTGCGCCAAAAAATCTTGAGATTAAAATTGTAGGCGAATCATTGTTTAATGACGGAGTTGGTGTTGTTTTATTCTTAACCATCTTTCAAATTGCACAAAAAGGAGGAGACATTAACGCCTTGGGAATTGCTCAATTATTTCTGGTCGAAGTCGCAGGTGGATTAGGAATAGGATTGCTTTTAGGTTGGATTACCTACAAACTTTTAAAAACCATTGACGATCACGATACAGAAGTTATTTTAACCCTGGCCCTAGTGATGGGTGGAACAGTGCTTTGTCAGAAATTACATGTTTCTGCTCCTTTGGCTATGGTAGCGGCAGGGTTATTAATCGGAACCGATAAGGTTAGGCATACATCTATGAGTAAAACCACAGAAAATTACTTGGATAAATTCTGGGAAATTTTAGATGTCTTACTCAATGCTGTGCTTTTTGTTTTGATAGGTATGGAAATCCTTGTGCTTACTTTTGATACCACGTATATTTTGGCGGCAGTATTGGTGATACCACTATTGTTATTGGCTAGATATGTATCACTATTAGCTCCTATAAAATTTTATTCCAAACAACTAGAATTCGTTCCTAAAACCAATTTAATAATGACTTGGGGCGGATTACGAGGGGGAATCTCAATAGCATTAGCCTTAAGTTTAACCGCAGTTATGCAGCGTGATTTATTCTTAGTAATGACTTATTTAGTCGTGGTATTTTCAATCATTATTCAAGGATTGACAGTAGGGAAATTAATTAAGAAATTTGCTAGTGATAATTTGTAAGTTTGTAACCTTTTCAAAGACCAATATTCAAAAATAGAAGACGTGAAATTTAATACAAAAACAATCCACGGAGGACAAAAACATGATGAAAGTACAGGTGCTGTAATGCCTCCAGTTTATTTAACTTCAACTTATGCACAGGAGAGCCCAACCGTTCATAAAGGTTATGAATATTCTCGAGCAGCAAATCCTACACGAACGGCTTTAGAAAATAATTTTGCAGCCATTGAAGGTGGATCTCACGGATTCGCATTTTCATCTGGACTATCGGCGATTGATTGTGTTTTGCGTTTGTTGGCTCCAGGAGATGAAGTGATTGCAGGAGATGATTTGTATGGTGGCACCTATCGAATGTTTACGCGTTTATTTTCGAAATACGGATTGGATTTCCATTTCGTAGATATGAGCAATCCTGAGCATGTATCGTCTAAATTAAACAAGAACACAAAATTGGTTTGGTTAGAAACACCTACGAATCCGTTGATGAAAATTGCCGATATCGAAGCGATTTCCAAATTGGTGAAGGACTATAATGATTCTATATTGATTTCTGTCGATAATACTTTTGCTACACCATATTTACAGCAACCATTGAATTTAGGTGCTGATATTGTGATGCATTCGGCAACAAAATATTTAGGGGGTCATTCTGATTTAATTATGGGAGCCTTAATGGTTAAGGATCCTGAACTAGCTGAACAGATTCATTTTATTCAATTTGCAGGAGGAGCTGTTGCAGGACCAATGGATTCTTTTTTAGCGCTTCGTGGAATAAAAACACTTCATGTTCGTATGCAAAGACATTGTGAAAACGGAAATGCAGTGGCAGAATTCTTAAGTAATCACCCAAAAGTTGCAGATGTATATTATCCTGGTTTGGCTTCACA
>JALQZD010000006.1 GCA_023258495.1 Polaribacter sp. | reverse complement strand
TGATAAAGTACTTCATTGCATTTTCTGCGTTTGACATTGCACCACCTAAACTACCACCTTCGCTCGGCCAGCCAGTTTCGGTTATGATTACTTTTTTACCTTCTCCAGCTTCTTTTGCTCCATAATACATGGATTGCATATGAGCCAAAGCATATTCTTGAGTACATCCTTCCCAGTATGGGTAACAATTCGAAAGAATTACATCACATGCATTCGTTATTGCCGGGCGATGACTGAACTCGTAGTAAGCATCCACATAACCTACTTCAACATCTGGAATGGCGTATTTTACTCTATATATGTATTCTAGCAATTCTTCTTCTGTTAATTCATTTCGATATAATACTTCATTACCGACAGCAGCGATATCAACACAACCTTCTTTTGCTAACTGAATTAACCCTTCAATTTCTTCCTCATTTTTTTCTTTATCGTCACCAAGCCATGCTCCAACCAAGGTTTTTATCCCGTGCTTTTTAGCCATTCTTGGAACAAATTCATTGCCTTCAGTACACGAAAACGAACGTATCCAACCAACATATGGTTTTAAAATTTCAATTCTGCGCTCCACCTGTTCCTCAGTTATTGTATCGCCAGGATTTTGACCATCCTCATACATACTAAAACAAATACCATGCATTCCTTTTTCTAAAGTTTCTCTCCATAAAGCTTTTAAATTCCTTAAAGAGCAATCTTTAAAATCTATCCCATTTTCTTTCGAGTAATCTGCTACTTCCAGCACAAATTCTCTTTCTTTTCTATATGACATTTTATATAACTTTTTATAAATTATAATTCTCCTCTGCGTTTTACTAAAAGAGCCTTTATTTCTTTTGCTCGTTCTTCACTTAAACTATAACCCCACATTACGAAAATCGCCATAGCTGCTGTAACTGCAGGAATAACAATGTCGGCTATTCTGAGATTAATCATAGTTTCTGCACTTTGTCTACCAATTGATTCATCAAAACCAACTAGTTTAAGGATAAGTCCGCCAAGCACTAATGCTAATGCCTGACCTAGTTTAACCATCCACCAATAGATCGCACCAAATGTACCTTCTTTACGAGGCATACCATTTTCTAGCTCATCTAAATCACAAACATCTGCGGTCATACTCATCATTAAAGTAAATAACCCACCTAATCCGAAGGCCATAAATGGAATAGGGACAAACATAAGCCAAGGTGCACCCTGGCTTGTATCAATACTAAACCAAGCCATACCAATATTTTCTAAAAATGGGTCTATATATTCAAAAAATGAAGCAACTGTATTATTCATACCTTGCCCGATGCTCGTCTCATTAAATCGATCATTCATGGTAACATCAAAACCCCACCATTTCAAAATATATCCAACGATAGAAATAATCGTTGAGATAATAAAAGCATTTCTCTTACCCCATTTATCCGAAATTTTCGAAACTATTGGAATGACCATAAATGCTGTGATCACAGCAGTAAGTGAGGCAAACCATGCAGGCCAAGTTGCTGCATCACCGTAGCTTCCATCATAAATGTAAAATACGATAATAAAAAAGCTAAAAGAGGCTACCATCTGAAAACCATTAAATACCAAAAACGTAGCTCCACATAATTTTAAAAAAGGTTTGTTTTCAGCAACTTGTTTCATTCCTGAAAAAAGTTCTTTAAACGTCGAACCCAAACTGGTCAAGCTTATTTTTTTCCGATTTTCCATTTCTCCTGGGTCCATTCCTTTACAAAATAAAGCCGGCAGTATCCCGATAATAGCGCACCCTAATCCAACCCATAAGGATAATTGTCTAACACCGGTAGCTTGTAATTTTTCATCTGTTACTTTTTGAAGTTCATCACCAGTAAGTCCCATCTCTCCGATCGCCCGAAGGGTTTCTTCACTGATTGGAAAAACAGTCGGATCAGCAATTATAACCCAAAACCAAGGCACTAACATCCAAGCAATTTGCCCTATTGTATTTGCGAATGCCATCAATCTGGTTCTTTCATTATAGTCTGAAGTCATTTCGTAACCTAAACCAACTAAGGGTGTAGCAAACATGGTATTTCCAACTAAAAATAAAAGAGACATTACAAGGAAGTACCAGAAATTAAAAATGGAAGAATTATTCTCACTCATTTGCCATAGAAGAGCAAACAAGATTCCACTTAAGATAGCTCCAAAGAAAATATAAGGTCTTCGCCTTCCAAATTTACTTTTCGTATTATCGGATATGAATCCCATAATTGGATCGGTAAGTGCATCAAAAATTCTTGGAAGTCCTCCAAGCAAACCTGCTAAAAAAGGATCCATCCCAAAAGCAGTAACTAAAAAGAACATAAATACAGCTAATGCTCCTGGTAAAAGGTTTAGAACTAAATGCCCTGAACCAAAAGCTCCTTTTTGTAAAAACGGCACTTTATCTTTCGCTGCTGAGACTTGTGTAGACATAAGCTTATTATAATTTAGTTAATATGATTAATCACTATTGATTGGATAGCCTTATTTGAAATTTCAAATTGCTCTACCCTATCATCAATTTGAAGATTAAATTTTTTGTTCTTCTCCGATGGGTTAAATACAACTACAACAACAGAACCGTTGATATTTTTCGCGGCTGTAACCATAACCTCTTCATCATTATTTTTTGTATCCAAAACTTTAGCCCCTGGTCTTATAAATTTGCTAAAATGAGATAACACATAATAGATTGGTGTAAAGTATACCTCATCATTTTTCGGATCAACAATTACGGGAGCGACACACCAGTTTTTAAACCAATTTGGACCTCCTTGACGATCTAAAACCATGTTCCAGTCTACCCAACCATCAACCCAATTATTGAGACATCCTATGATGTCACGGGCATATCTAAATGTTGGTACATACTTTGGGTGAAGGTATTTTTTACTTTCTTCTCTCCAAGTGTAACCCCAATCCGTAGCTTCCTTACTCCAATACCAATTGTCTTCTTTCCATTTTGGCACTTGTGCATCAACGCAAGCTTCAGTTTGAATTAAGTATTTATTAGGTGCCTTTTTATGAGCATATTGCAGTTCTTCTGGAAAATAGTCATAGGTGCTTTCGTACCAGTGGACCGCAATACCATCAAAATATTTCGAAGAAATATCATCTCTAAACATTTCATCAACCCATTCCTTAAGTTCCTCTCTGTTTTGATCATATCCCAAAACCACCAAATCCCCTTTTCCATTTTTTTCCAGTGTTGGGCCAAGATGGTTCACAACAAAATCTGTCATTTCCTTCGGTGAGAAATGCATACTCTCCCAGTTGTTTCCATTTCCGAGAGGTTCATTTTCTACGGTAAAACCCCAAATATCAATTCCTTCTGCCTTATACGCATCCACATATTTTGAAAAAAACAATGCCCAGGTATCATAATATTTGGGTAAAAGCTTTCCTCCAACCCAACTATTATTATCCTTCATCCAAGGAGCAGCTGTCCAAGGTGAAGCAAAAATTTTAAATCCATCCTCAGAAATTTTCCGAGCATCTTTTATCATCGGAATCAAATCGTCCTTATCTTCCTCAATTGTGAAATGCTCCAAATTTACATCCCCTTCAACCGGTGTATATGAATAATTAGAAACTGAAAAATCACAGGAATTCATATGTGTTCTTGTCAATGAGTAATTTGCTCCAGCCCTACTGAAATAAGCATTAAGAATCGTATCTCTATTTTCTTTACTCAATGTATTCAACAAGTGAGCAGACGCCTCTGTAAAGGCACCTCCAAAACCAGTTATGGTCTGTTTTTCATGGTCTAAATGCAGTTCGATGCTAAAATCAGGGTTTTCATTCTCCAATTGAGCTATTTTAGTCATTTTATTCCCAGATGCTGAGGTTTCAAAAACTTCTATTTTTGTAACGTCCTGATTATTGCAACTAACTAATGCCATGATTAAAAATAAAATGCTAAATCGCTTCATAATTGTTCCCCTTAATGATAGATATATTAATGATGATAGTCGGTATTTGGTACATAAACATCTTTCATCAATTTAATTTTATCACCATCATAAGTCTTAGTTATCTTTTTACCATCCCTTGTTAATCCATCAAAAATACCTTGATCAACGGCTTCCCATAAAGGGTATTTTGCCTGGCCGTCCAGGTTAATTAAACCAAAATGATTTTCTGAACCATTTATATTATTGGCATCTTTCCATTTTTCGTCAAAGGCTTCAAAATAGAAACATGATATATCATTCTTATTGGTCCAATCTCGCATCAGTTTATAATACAAACCCTGTTTATATTCGTCTGTTGCTCGAGAACCTCTCTGTCCGTAATGACCATTAGAAATGGTGGCCCACCCTGTTTCACCAATATGAACTTGTTTTGTACTATCAATGCTTTTCACATAGCCAGACACTATTTCGTATTGATTTTTAGCAAACTCTAGAGCTCGCCTCATAGCACTATCTACTTTTTCGACATCCGAAAGACTCATTTCGTTATCTGGAACCTTCCAAAATGCGGGGTTATAATGTGAGTTGTGATACGGATAGGTGTGCATCGAAACATAATCGACTGCCACAATCAAATCCTCTAAATCTTTCACACGATATGATGGATCTGCTCCTCCCCAAGACGCATAATCGTCGGAGCATGTAATCCATAAGTCTTTAGGTAGCTGTCCTTCTTTTTTAAGGTTTTGGAGATGATTAACCCACTTCAAAATTATGTTTGGGCGCACAAAATAACTAGCTGCCCATCGCACCATAGCTTCATTACCTACTGAGATTACCTTAACAATATCTGGGTATTTATTAGCCAATGCTACTGCCCTTTCTATTTCGCCTGCATTAGCTGGACTTTCCTCCTCATGATTTGGAGTTTGGGTCCATGCGTTTAGACAATCAATCCAAGCTCCCAACATCACATACATCTCAAACCCTGGGTTTTCAGTCTTCAATTCGCGAATGGCTTCTAAAACGTTGGATGCATGAGGTAAATTAGGTTGTACGTTATAGGTTCGGAGAATTCGGATACCCATAGCGGACAAAATTTTCATATCTTCTTTCAATTCAGCTATAGTAGGTTGTACTTCTCTCGTCTTTTCCCTGTAACCTCCATATGAAATTGCAGTATATTTTGGATTTCCCAATAACTGTTCTGCTGTCATTTCTTGATCTAATTTATTCTTACTACCATCATTACTTTTTGAAACACACCCCGCATTAAATAGCAACGAAATAATCGCTATACTTTTAATGGCACGTTTAACCATCGTGTTTCTAATTCCTGATTTCATAGATTACGCAATATTATCCTCTTGTATGGTAACTACTAATTTTTCAACTTTACCTGTTCGATCGAAAATTTCATTACTCAAATCTTTCTCTAAATGCAATTCATTACTTGTTTCTGAACCATTATCTGAAAAATAAATCTGTATTGATTTTGAGTCTCCCAATTGATAAATAACCGGCACTTGACAATAGGTAAAGCACAATGAACCCGGTACTAATTCCAACGATTTATCTTCATTTTGAACATTTTTAAATCGGAATTTTTGATAGGTAGATAAAAACTCATCTTTTCTCAAAAGTCTTGGATTAAAATGAATTTCACCATTTCGGACCATAATGCCTAATTCACCTATTCTGCTTAATACATCTTCTTTAACTTGACCAGTCATACCTGGTTGTTGGGCACCTTTTGTGGCTGGAGTATGCGAGTAAGCATCGGTTGGGAATGCTCCATATAACTCTGGAGATTTTTCAACTCCAATACCTGCATTTATTTCATAATAATGCTCTAAAAGTCTTCCAATTACCTCTTGCGATTGGTTTGTATGTACTGCGAGCCAACAATTTTCTTGAACAGCAAGAAGCAATTTAGAAACCATGTGCCAGTAAATTGAGCCTAATCCTTCGTATCCAAAGAAGGTTCCAGAACGACCTGTGAACGATTTGTGATCGAATATATTTTCATAAATATCTAGAAGTTTCTTTCTATCCTTTTTTACTAAATCACTGTATGTTTCCTCTAGATTAGCTAATGCTTCCTTCAGTACTTCAGCATTATTGAAGTTTCCATTAAAATGACAGTCGCCGTTAACATCTACTTCAACAATAGATAAATCACCATCCTTGATTAAAGCTTGAAGTAATTCGGACGATTCAACTGCATCCTTTGAGATATTGTTCTTATCTAAAAATCTAGGTAATTGTTTATCAGGATACAGGATGTAACTATATTGATCTGGTCTAAACAATGCACTTGCTTTTAAACCATCTAATAATGCCAATGCCTCCACCGGTGATAAATAACCAGAACTTAAGGCAGCCACTTGACCTTCTAGCATTTCAGATAAATACGAAATTGATACTTCTTTGTCATTCTCTACCGTCATCAGATTGTAGGCATGATACATGTTATCATCTCTTTTATTCTTTGAAATGGTTTGATCTAAGTAGGCTAAAACTGTATCACAAAAAGCTACAATGGCCTCTTTTGAAATTGTGTCCTTTTCTCCAGTGAAGCCATTTTGGTAAATATTAAAACGATAATCACTACCCGCGGTTCCCAATCCGTCAAGAACTGTTTTGCGTTGTTCATCGGTAATCGTACCGTCTAAAATTGATTTATTGGCATTCAAAGTATCTACCACGCTAGTAAAAAAGCCTTGAAATTCTTTCGATATTGAGAACGTATCATGAGTAGAATTTGCAACTGCATTTTTTAAGAAAGTGGTGAATCTTCTTAGATAATATAAGGTTACCATAGAAACCCCATTCCCTACCAACGCATTGTTGGCATCATTCCATTCTGGACGTTGGGTATTTAACCAAATTCCGCCCTCAGGAATAAAATTGGAAACTTTTGCCAGCATGGTTGCCAACAATTTTTCCATCATATTGACTTTATGGATTTGATTCTGCTGATTCTTAATCAGCGCACCATCAGCACCTAAAACTGCTTTATCCTTATTGATTTGTTGATCTAAAGGATGGTCAAAATCGATAGTATCCTTTGGATTCGCTACGATGTCATCATAACTCTTGATTTTATATGGAACATTAGCATACACAAATAAGTTGTCTGCAAATGAACTAGACAATTGACCCGGATAATAATTTTCGATAAACTCCAGGAATTTTAAAAGATAAATAATCTGATGATCACCCCAGTAACCGATGTAAGACCATGGATCATCTGGTTCAATCACCTCCCAATCAAAGCCACCTTTAGTTACACGATAGGGATTATATCCGTCAAAAGTTGATGCGTTTAAGAACTTGTGAATCATTCCTTCGATAAAGGCTGGATAGGAATGTGCTAAAGCTTCCCAGTTCTGGAAAATATCTCGCCAGTTACCTTCATAATCCAAAATTTTTGAACCATCTACTTCACTGCGCGTATTGATTGAAAATTTATTCCAAGGTCTACTTGGATCCCCGTGTCTACGGCTAAATTTTAGTGGTAAATATTCGATGCAAAGTCTTTTGAAATCTGTATCATCATCTGGTGCTAAATCTTTTAATGTATTTACATCAAAAAACTCTGGTAAGCCTTGAAGAAGATCATTTTGATTTTTAAAAACTGAAGAATTGGCCTTCTTGATGTATATCAGAAAATCGTCCTTTTCTATTTGATAGTTATTATCGAATATACCACCACGCATAATATTAAAAAGCGTATTGGAGAAATGTCTTGCATTTCGCAATGGGCTATTACCTAATTGCATTCCGTCGGATGCCCCCACTAATTCGATTAAGTTTTTCGTACCAGCTTCAATATCAGCTAATACTTCTGATTCTAAGTCATTCGTGTTGTTGATGATATTTGCAACTTTCTTGATATCACCAACGGTAACATTTACCTCTGCAACTGTATACCAATAACTTGAATCGTTTTCTTTTAACTCTAAAATTTGAGATGTAAAATAGGCACCTTTTTCGGCCTTCACATCAATTTCTTCTGTAATAGAACCAATCGCTCTAAATTTATCCAATTGGACAGAAGAAGCTAAATACGTCGGATTTGAGGTGTTGAAAGACCAAGCCATATTCGCTTTTAGTGCTTCACTTGGTTCTGCCTTATCTACAATTTTTGCACTTAAGGCATAAATTCCAATTCCGTATTCCTTTTCTATTTCGCTCTTTTTGTATGCATCAACCAGGTTACTTCGAATTCCTTGTAATGCTTCTGAAACTCCATAAGGCAGAATATTTTGAATTCCATCTAAAATTTTTACGACTTTCTCATTAGGAGTTAAGTTTGTAATGGTTGATTTTTTTACGAATCCAAATCGGTCACTACTCGCCCATTGATATGTAAATTTCATTCCAAGGGTCTCATTGATTTCTTCAAAAACAATTTTATTACCCCAGATATTCTTATACAGATTTCTTTTTATGGTATACTCTCCAGTGATTCGATCAGAAAAAGGTTCCCAAAGCAACCAATTGCCATCATTCAAAGTTTTAATCTTTAGTATATATTCATTTATGAAATAAATAAGGAACTCACGTATGAGACTAGTTCATCTTTTATAATGTTGTGTATAAACAAAGTAATGGTGGCGCTGTCATATACATACATATTCTTATTTTATTTCTTTATTTCTTGCTT
>JALQZD010000407.1 GCA_023258495.1 Polaribacter sp. | reverse complement strand
CTTCATGACTTGCTCAAGCTCTTTTATCGCACCTGGCTCTACTGTTTCTAGTGTTGCTATTCTGCGGACGATATCAGCTTGTATATCATCGGGTAGTAGTGTCAGTACGTCCGCACCCAGACCAAAATCAAGATATGAAATCCAATAGGATCACACATGCATTTATTCAAGGCAGAAAAATAAGTTTGAATAGTCATCAAACGAAGCTTTGGAAACGATATTCCAATAAATACAAATCAAAATAAAATTAAAAGCTCTGAAAAATCAGAGCTTTTTTTTTGCTTAAATTGTAAGGAATTCAACCTAATATACACGAAAAACAACCAATATTACACGTAATCAGAGCGGTATGTAAAAAATTTATAACTTTAAAGAAAAATAAAAATTATGAAAAAAATTTACTCGATCGTTGTGCTTTTTCTGTGCACACTCTGTTTTTCCTTTCTTAACTATTATTTCAGTTCTTCCTTGGGGGTGCCCACAGTAGAGGACGTTTATGGTGGACGAATTAATTACATTTCTGGTTATTCATTCCATAGTGATTCGACAAGGGTTTTCGTATCGACAGAAAGTGCGAACTCTGTATTTTATGCAGATGTTTTGTCTAATAGCGGTAGCCCAATTTTAGGCGCATTTAAAGTTGTTCCTAGTTTAGATGATACGCAAGATTTTGGTTCAGCAATCAAAAAAATAATGGTTCACGAAACTTCGGAAAGTTTTTATTTTATGAAAGACAAGGAATTATTTTACAGTTCTATCACAGCTTCATCGGCTACAAGTACTGGGGTTACAGGTGCTGATGATTTTATGATTGAAGGCGACTATGCCTTCGTTGCTGGTCAAGGATCAGGAGAAATTGAATTTGGTACGCTAGATGTATCAAACAACTTTACACCTGGCAGCGGATCGCCGTTAACCTTTTCTTCATTCACAAATTTTTCTTACATAAACATTCATCCAACGAGTAAGAAAATGTACATCTTTACGAGAGGTACGGCACCAAATCTATATGTATCCAACGATGATTACGATGCTTTCTCGGGATCAACTTCATTTTCTGACATTTCTCCTACTTTAACTTCTTCTTCTGTGAATTGGACTGCTTTCGGAATTGCTCCGGACGGACGATTCTTTATAGGTGGAACGAACAATAATAATAAATTCATCGCATATTCGGATGATAGCGGAACGACATGGACAGAATTTGATAGTGGCGTTGGTGGTACCTCATCAGAAAATTTCGATTTTTCTGGCAATTCTTCAAGCTACCATGTACTCTTCGCTTCAATGTTTAGCAACAATAAGGGAGTAAGTGGAACATGGGCACCTTTTGGAACGACTTCGCATTATACCCATCCTAATGATGGTGCTGTATATGTTGACCCAGTCAATGAAAATATTTTTTACTCAACTTCCGATCAAGGTTTAGGGATTTCTTTAGACAAAGGGTTGACTGTAACAAGCGCTGACACTGGAATAGAAGCCGTTCAGGTGAAAGACATGGAAATGACCGTTGATAAAAAAACGGGGTGGATTGCCTCAAAATCAGGGATCCGAAAAGTGACAGATTATGATACCTCGTCCCCTAGCTGGACCAATTCGTTATGGCCAAATGGAGATGGTTCACCTTATTTTTCTATTGCAATGAAACCATCTGACGATGCAACAGCATACGCTGGTAACGTTAGAATATATAAAACAACCAACAGCGGAACGAACTGGACAAGGGTATTTACACCAGAAAACGCTCCGTACAACTATCCTAATGTAGGAACTCAGGCAAATGCCTTAACCATTTGTCCTGCAGATCAAAAT
The DNA here is from genome assembly GCA_023258495.1 of Polaribacter sp. Lineage (GTDB taxonomy): Bacteria > Bacteroidota > Bacteroidia > Flavobacteriales > Flavobacteriaceae > Polaribacter. The sequence goes on along the minus strand of JALQZD010000407.1, from coordinate 10,163 downwards.
ATTGTCTTTGCAGGATTCGAAATTGAAGGAACGGATAAAGGAGGTTTATTTGTTTCTGAAGATGCTGGAAGTACATGGACACAAGTGCTTTTACATGCCTCATCGGGAAGTAATGATGTTGATGTACACGATGTAATATTTACGGTCGAAGGTGGTAAAAATGTAGCTTATGCAGGTGTAGAGTATACAGGAGCGGGATCTGGATATAGCATTTACAGAGTAGAACAAACTACATCGGGGTGGTCTGTTTCACAAGATATGGGACCTTCAGGAACGAGTACAGGAAGCGTTATCGTAGTGACTATAAAAGACATGGACTTTAATGCATCCAACAGTACCATATATGCAACGGGTACTGATGCAGGAACGAATCATCCTGTATCCTACTACAAAGATTTAAGTGGTACAGGACTTTGGACTGTAAATACCACCTCTGGTTTCCCCACATCTTCAGCCACAGTAAACAAAAAAGGAAAAGCTATTGTTCATGATGGTACCAATACTTTATACTGTGCGGTAGATCATGAAATATATTACCTAACCTCTGGTGCCTCTTCATGGACCTTAGGTTATTCTTATCCTGTAGGTACCGAAATCAATTGTATGTTTTATGATGAACTTTTGGTGGGTACCGGAACTGGCTTATACGCACAGGCGGATCCTAGTTCGACCGCAAGTGTCACCAATGAAGATTTATTTACGGTAACGACATATCCTAATCCGGCAAAAATCGGATCACAAATAACGATTCAATACAATGAGGAGATTACCAATCCGACATACAGAATCACAGATTTAAGAGGGCAATTGGTAGCTGAATATCAGAAGAATGAAATTCAATATGAATCAAATTCGTCTCGTATTCAAATCCCACAAAGACTGCAACCTGGCCTGTATTTATTGAGTGTTTACACGAAAAAGAAGAAACTTCTTACCAAGAAAATAGTTGTTCATTAATTGATTTCAGGCTTGCTTCGGCAAGCCTTTTTTATGTGATTCATACGCTCTTAACTTCATAAAAAGAACTATCTTTAGATTCCAAAATTCAACTTAATTTTAAGAGTAGTAGTGAAATCCATTTCAAGTATTCAAAATTCTCTAATTAAACAAATCACAAAGCTTCAGGAAAAGTCAAGCGAACGAAAAAAGTTGCAATTATTCATTATCGAGGGAATACGCGAAATTAATTTGGCTGTGCAGGGTAAATATGAATTTGAGACGTTCTTGATTTGCACATCAATTTACAATGGTGAACTCCCTTCTCTATCCGAAGATATTGAGCTTATCGAAATATCAATAGAGGTTTACGAAAAGATTGCCTACCGCAAATCAACAGAAGGAATTATTGCCATTGCCAAATGGAAAAATAACACCCTGAGCCATTTAAAACTAAAGACTAAAAAACCATTGATTTTAGTGGCAGAGGGAATTGAGAAACCAGGAAACCTGGGTGCTCTTTTACGAACTGCAGATGCTGCCGATGTTGATGCTGTCTTTCTGGCAAACCCGAAATGTGATCTGTACAATCCCAATGTAATACGTTCAAGTATTGGCTGCGTATTTACCAATGAAATAGTGGTCGGATCATCCGAAGAACTCATTCAATATCTGAAAAACAATCAATTTGATATTTACACTGCTACGTTGCAAAATTCAAATAACTATACTTTAGAGAATTACACAGGTGGATCTGCCATAGCAGTAGGATCTGAAGCTCACGGAATAAGCGAAGAATGGCGAACTGCAAGCAGAAAAAACATCAATATACCCATGCAAGGTGCAATTGATTCTATGAATGTTTCGGTTTCGGCAGCAATTCTTATTTTTGAGGCAAAAAGACAACGAAATTTTAAATAACAGTAATGAAAGTATTAGGAATAGATATTGGAGGTTCGGGAATAAAAGGAGCCATTGTAGATACCAAAACAGGTGATTTACTTACTAAAAGACATCGTATTCCGACTCCAAAACCAGCCACTCCGGATGCTGTTGCTATAGTTGTAAAAGAAATGGTAGAACATTTTGAATGGAAAGATGCCGTTGGGTGCAGTTTTCCTACTACTATTGCAAATGGTCAATGTCTTCATTCAGGAAATTTGAGTAAAGATTGGCGTCATGTTAAAGTGACCAAGTTGTTTAAAAAAACCTGCGGTTTACCTTTTTATGTGAGTAACGATGCAGATTTGGCAGGTCTTGCAGAAATGACATTAGGAGCAGGAAAAAAGGAAAAAGGAGTAACTATCGTAATTACCATCGGAACTGGAATTGGTTCTGGACTTTTCTACAAAGGAAAATTAATTCCAAATTTAGAAATCGGAAAAATGCTTCATTCGAATGGAGAAATCATTGAATATTTTACGGCAGATTCTATTCGTAAAAAAGAGGGATTAAGTCTCGAGGAATGGGCAAAACGATTCGATGGCCTATTAGCCTATGTAAAATTAGTCTTCTCTCCCAGTCTTATCATTCTCGGTGGAGGCATCAGTAAGAAATTTGATAAATTCAAAAAACATCTGTTAACTGATGTAAAAATAAAAGTAGCCAAATTTAGAAATAACGCTGGTATCATTGGAGCGGCGATGTATGCACAAAAACATCATAAATAAATCAATGACTTCTGAACTTATTTTTTCCATTTTAGTTGCCATTCTATCCATCAGCTTTATTGTCGATCGTTTTATTAGCAGGTTGAATGTATCTCATTTCGATAATGAAATCCCCGAAATTCTAAATGATGTGTATGAAAAAGAAGCCTATTTAAAATCTCAAGCCTACAAAAAAGAAAACGCTAAGTTTTCATCAGTAACGTCGAGTTTCACCTTTGTAATAACTATTGTATTTCTGTTTCTTGACGGATTTAAATTTGTAGACGAATTTGTAAGACAATTTTCGTCAAATGAAATTGTGATTACCCTTTTATTTTTTGGGGTCATCATGATTGGGTTGGATATAATCACAACACCATTTTCTTACTATAGAATCTTTATTATTGAAGAGAAATTTGGGTTTAACAAGACGACCCGTAAGATATTTTGGATAGATAAAATTAAGGGATGGGGGTTAACCGTTGTTATAGGCGGTTTGATTTTAGGCATTATTACGTGGTTTTATTTACAAACTGAAAATCAATTCTGGATCTATACGTGGCTGTTCATCACAGCATTCTCAGTGTTTGTGAATTTCTTCTACTCCAAATTAATTGTTCCCATTTTCAATAAACAAACTCCATTGGAAGACGGTTCATTAAAAATTGCCATCGAGAACTATGCTAAGAGTGTTGGATTTCAATTGTCTAATATTTTTGTAATCGATGGATCTAAGCGATCTACTAAGGCCAACGCCTATTTTTCGGGGTTTGGCGCTCAAAAAAGAATTACACTTTATGATACCCTTATCCATGAATTAAACGAGGATGAAATCGTAGCTGTATTAGCACATGAAGTTGGACATTACAAAAGAAAACACATCATATTTAATCTTATAAGTTCAATTGCTCTCACTGGATTTTCATTATTTGTCCTATCCTTGCTCATCAAATCACCCATGCTATCTGCTGCCTTAGGAGTTGAGAATCCTAGTTTTCATATCGGCTTAATCGCTTTTGGTATTTTATATTCTCCAATCTCAGAAATCACTGGTTTATTGATGAATTATGTATCCAGAACATTTGAATATCAGGCTGATGATTTCGCCAAAGAAACGTTTAGTGCAGCACCTTTAATTTCATCTTTAAAAAAGCTATCAAAAAACAGCTTAAGCAACCTCACTCCTCACCCTTTATATGTAAAAATTCATTATTCGCATCCAACTTTGTACCAAAGGGTAGAACATTTAAGTAGATAAGACTATTACTGGGGTCAACAAATTCAAATTTCAATTTGCTTGTTAATTAACTTTCGAATTAGTAACTTCACTAAGGCAAAGGGATAGTGAATTCATGGCATATACCGTAACTTTAGAAGAAGAAAATAAAGAAATCGCAAATCGATATAAAGATTTGTTGAAAGGTACCTACGAGGTATTAACTAAAGAGGATAAAAACCTCATTAGAAAGGCCTTTGAAATTGCCGTAGATGCACATTCCGATCAGCGCAGAAAAACCGGAGAACCGTATATCTACCATCCAATTGCCGTAGCAAAGATTGTAGCCAATGAAATTGGATTAGGAGCTACTTCTATCGCTGCTGCCCTGCTTCATGATGTTGTTGAAGACACTTCCTACACCATTGATGATATGGAGCAAATGTTCGGAGAACGAATTGCAAAAATCGTTAGTGGATTAACAAAAATATCTCGACTAAATAAGGAATCGAATGCATCTATTCAGGCAGAGAATTTTAGAAAGATGCTGCTCACCCTTCATGATGATGTTAGGGTGATCCTTATTAAAATTGCAGATCGTTTGCACAACATGCAAACCATGAATGCCATGCCCGAACAAAAGCAGTTAAAAATTGCATCAGAAACATTATACATCTATGCACCTTTGGCTCACCGTCTAGGATTATACAATATCAAAACAGAACTTGAGGATTTAGGATTAAAATACACAGAGCCAGAAGTTTACAATGATATTTTAAGTAAAATAAAAGATAGTCACGAGGAACGTGAAGCGTATCTTGAGCACTTCAAAAATACATTGAAAGTTGGATTAGACAAGGAAAAAATCAACTATGAAATCATGGGTCGATTTAAGTCCATATTCTCCATTCGATCAAAAATGCGAAAGCAGAATGTGACTTTTGATGAAGTTTATGATAAATTCGCTATTCGCATTATTTACACGCCTAAAAAGCGTGATGAAAAGTTTGAAGCCTGGAAAATTTATTCCATTGTTACCGATTTCTTTAAACCAAATCCATCGCGTCTTAGAGACTGGATTTCGCAACCCAAATCAACGGGATATGAAGCGTTACATATTACTGTTATTGGCCCTGATGGAAAATGGGTAGAAGTTCAGATTCGTTCAGATCGAATGAATGAAATAGCAGAGAAAGGTTATGCGGCTCATGTAAAATACAAACAAGGAGCAGAAAATGAAAGTGGTCTGGAAGACTGGTTAAATAGATTAAAGGAAACGCTAGAGAATCAAAATTCCAATGCTGTTGACTTTGTTGAAGATTTCAAACTTAATCTTTATGCTAAAGAAATCTTCGTCTTCACTCCCCTTGGTGACATCAAATCTTTACCAAAAGGGGCTTCAGCTTTAGATTTTGCTTTTTCTATTCATACGGATGTAGGACTCAAATGTAGAGGTGCTAAAGTAAACGGAAAATTAGTTCCGCTAAGTTATGAGTTAAAGTCTGGAGATCAGGTTGAGGTATTCACGAGCAGCACAAATAAACCAAATTCAAGGTGGTTAGATTTTGTAATTACGGCCAGAGCGAAGACCAAAATTAAGGCTGCTCTTAAAGAAGAAGAAAAGAAAATTGCTGAGGAGGGAAAAGCAATTCTTCAACGAAAATTAAGACATTTAAAAATAGGGTTTAACGAGAAAATCGTTAATGAATTGAGTACTTATCTCAATCTTAAAACCAGTTTTGACCTTTTTTACCGAATTGGAAATGGCGCAATTGATAACAAGCAATTAAAGTCATTTGCCACCCAAAGAAATAGTCGAATTCTAAGCTTTCTCAAAACGAAGTTACGTCGAGGACCTTCAAAAGAATTTGTGAACAAAGAAGAAGTGACGTCAAAGTATGATGCCCTCGTTTTTGGAAAAGAAGAGGAAAAACTCGATTTCAAATTTTCGAAGTGTTGTAATCCAATTGCGGGAGATAAAGTATTCGGTTTTTTAACCATTAACGACGGTATTAAAGTACATAAAGTGAATTGTCCTAATGCCATTTCTTTACAGTCAAATTACGCGTATCGAATTTTAAAAGCAAAATGGATAGATTCTACCAAGCAGGACTTTAAAGTTATTCTTCATATTAGCGGTGTAGATCATTCAGGAATCGTTAATAATCTCACTCGAATTATTTCCAATAACATGGGTGTATTTATCCATAGTATCAACATTGCAGGAAATGAAGGTGTTTTTGACGGCAAAATATCTTTGAGTGTAAAAAATAAAGCTCAGCTTAATCGACTGATTAACAGCATTCAAAAAGTAGAAGGTGTGAAAAAGGTCGAACGTGTGAATACTTTGTAGATATCTTTTTTTTCAAGTTGTATTTAAATCAGAAATAACTGTAAATTTGTAGGTAACTTTACATCAGTAGCATGAGTACCTTATTAGAAAATCAAGAGGTTGTCAAACACGTTTTTACCCAGTACTTAGAGGAGAATAAACATAGAAAAACACCAGAAAGATACGCTATCCTACGAGAGATTTATGATGCTGAAGAGCATTTTGATGTAGAATCATTATACATTAAAATGAAAAACAAAAACTACCGTGTAAGTAGGGCTACACTATACAATACCATTGATTTACTATTGGATTGCGGATTGGTTAGAAAGCATCAATTTGATGGGGATTCTATGGCTCGCTATGAAAAGAGTTACTTCGATAAAAACCATGATCATGTGATTTTTACTGATTCTGGTGAGGTAAAAGAATTCTGTGATCCTAGAATTCAAATTATCAAGAAAACAATTGAGGATATTTTTGATATTGATATCCATAATCATTCACTTTACTTCTACGGTACAAAAAAGAAAACGAACTAATTTCAATAGACAACTTAATGGCGGTAAATTTATTACTAGGATTGCAATGGGGTGATGAAGGTAAAGGTAAAATTGTTGATGTTTTAACGAAAAACTACGACATCATTGCAAGATTCCAGGGAGGACCAAATGCTGGTCACACTTTAATTTTTGATGGTAACAAACATGTATTACATACCATCCCTTCCGGAATATTTCATGAAAATACTCAAAATGTAGTAGGTAACGGAGTGGTTATTGATCCGGTTATCTTTAAAAAGGAATTGGAAAACTTAGACAATTATAATGTCAATTATACCAACAAACTTTTAATTTCAAGAAAAGCACATTTGATTTTACCTACCCACCGATTATTAGATGCTGCGTCTGAAACGTCAAAGGGTAAAGCAAAAATTGGTTCTACCCTCAAAGGGATTGGCCCAACGTACATGGACAAAACAGGTAGAAACGGAATGCGAGTTGGTGATTTGGAATTGGACAATTGGAAAGAAAAATATGATGCCTTGACCGCAAAGCACATCAAAATGCTAGACTTTTTCGATGTACAAATTGATTACAACTTAAAAGAATTAGAAGCTGAGTTTTGTGAGGGTATCGACAAACTTAAAACCCTCCAATTCATTGATAGTGAAGAGTTTTTAAACAATGCTATTCAGGGGAATAAAACCATTCTTGCCGAAGGAGCTCAAGGCTCGTTATTAGATATTGATTTCGGTACCTATCCCTATGTAACTTCTTCTAATACCACAGCTGCCGGAGCATGTACAGGTCTAGGGATTGCCCCGAATAAAATTGGTGATGTTTTTGGAATTTTTAAAGCGTACACAACGAGAGTAGGATCTGGACCGTTCCCTACCGAACTTTTCGATGCCGATGGTGAAACTATGGGAAGAGTGGGTCATGAATTTGGAGCAACTACAGGAAGACCAAGAAGATGTGGATGGCTGGATTTAGTAGCTTTAAAATATGCAATTCAGGTAAATGGTGTTACCCAACTTATGATGATGAAGGCTGATGTGTTATCTGGATTCGGTACTATTAAAGTGTGTACATCCTACAATTATAAAGGCGAAGAAATTTCGCATTTGCCGTATAATATTGAGCAAGAGAATGTTTCTGTGAACTATACGGAATTCAAAGGGTGGAAAGCAGATTTAACAAAAATGACTTCTGAAGCCGAACTTCCTAAAAATTTGATGGACTATATCGCATTTATCGAAAAAGAAACTGGAGTACCAGTGAAAATTGTATCTGTAGGTCCAGACAGGAAACAAACGATCTTGAGATAGTTTTAATCAAACATTAAGAAATTTGAAAAGTGCTTTTCTCTATTTTTGGAAAAAATCAATGGGTTTGAAGCACTTTATTCTTTTTCTATTACTTCTAAGTTTTTACCAATTCTCCTTTTCTCAGACTAAGAAGATTCAATATTCGTCTGAATTTCAAGAAGTTAATGAAAAAAAGTATCCTGGTGCGACAATTTTACTCGGAAATGTTAGAATGATTCATGAAGGCGCTACCCTCACCTGCCAACAAGCGTTATACTTTAGAAAGGAAAACTTTTTTAAGGCCATCGGTAAGGTTTTTATGCAACAGGGTGATACCATTTCCCAGACCAGTGATTATGCGGATTATGATGCCAATACAAAACAAGCCTTGTCCTGGGGGAACGTAATATTAAGTGATCCATCAATGACACTTACAACAGATACACTACAATTTGATCGTATCAATCAAAAATTATACTACAGAAGTTACGCAACGATTCGAGATCAAACGAATACCCTAAAAAGTAAGTTGGGTAACTATTATTTAGAAAACAAGAAATTCACGGCTACCACAAGAGTCACTGTCATTAATCCAGAGCACAATCTGGAATCAAACTATTTGGATTATTATACGGACTCTGGCTTGGCTTATTTATACGGACCATCTACAATTACGAATAAGCAAAATGCCAATAAGATTTATTGTGAAAAGGGATTTTACAATACCAAGACAGATGTTTCCTACTTTGTAAAAAATGCGAAGTTATATCTAAAAGAACGAACCATCGAAGGGGACAGTTTGTATTACGATAAAAAACGAGGTTTTGCATCTGCCACCAATAATATCGAAGTCATTGATACGGTTCAAAATTTTGTGACTCGAGGCAATTATGCGGAGGTCTTTGAGGAAAAGGACTCTTTATTTATCATTAAAAAAGCAGTAGCAATCTCTATTATTGATAAGGATTCCATGTTCGTCCATGGGGATACGCTTTTGGTAACCGGTAAACCTGAAAAACGAATTGTTCGAACTTATCATAACGTAAAAATATTTAAATCCGATCTTCAAGGAAAATGTGATTCTATTCATACCAATCAAGAGACAGGTTTAACTCGAATGTTTAAAGATCCTGTCATTTGGTCTGATGAAAACCAAATCACAGGCGATAGTATTCATTTAATCTCCGATGTTGAAACTGAAAAACTGGACTCTTTAAAAGTTCTGAATAACGCATTTATCGTTTCCAGAGATTCGCTCTCCATTGATAATTATAATCAGATTAAGGGTCGAAATATGTTTGGCAAATTCGAAAAAAATACGCTCCGATTTTTGCTGGTAAAAGGAAATGCAGAATCGGTATACTACAATCGAAACGAAGAAACAGAGGAATTGGAAACAATTACCAAAGAAATTGCTAGTAATATTGAATTTGTACTCGATGAAGGAGAAATTGAATCCATCAAATACTTAAAGAAATCGGACGGTAAAACCTATCCGCCCTCTATGCTACCCGAAGACGTAAGACAACTTAATGGATTTGTTTGGAGGGAGTTAGAGCAACCAAAAAGCAAATATGATATCTTTATCAAAGATCTAGTGTCTAAAAAAGAGGAACCTACTATACCAAAGCCAAAAATACCAAAAGGTAAAGCCTTAGAGCTCGATAAAGGTGGATTACCAAAACCACTCTTTAAAAAACAAAAGCGAAAAAATGGGGTTAACAAATGATTTTTTTAAGCATCAGGGTCAAACCTCACCCTATCCGCTTGCATTGGAAATTTCACATGCTAAGGGTTCATATATCTATGACACCTCAGGGAAAAAATACCTAGACTTTGTTGCGGGAGTTTCGGCGAATAGCCTTGGACATAACCATTCTAAAATTAAAAAAGCGGTTGTAGATCAATTAGATATGCACACCCACGTAATGGTGTATGGAGAATTTGTTCAAAAACCACAGGTTGAACTTTGCAAACTACTAGCCTTTACGCTGCCATCCAGTCTCTCCTCGGTTTACATTACGAATTCTGGTACAGAAGCTACCGAAGGGGCTTTAAAACTTGCTAAAAGAGTTACGGGGCGCTATGAAATTATTGCAGCCAGAAATAGTTATCACGGCAATACTCAAGGAGCTATGAGTGTTTCTGGAGCAGAACAACAGAACAGGGCTTTTAGACCCTTAATTCCTGGGGTGAAATTTATCAGCTTTAATTGTGACT
>JALQZD010000402.1 GCA_023258495.1 Polaribacter sp. | reverse complement strand
CGTTGCCATCGACAGCAATGATATCGTTCTCAGAGACCTTTGTACCCAACTCAGGCTTAACGCCGTTAATAGTGATTCGCCCTTCTTCGAGAAGCTTATCTGCAGCTCTTCGAGAGCAATATCCTATTTCACTGAGGTATTTATTGATTCTGGTCTCCACAGCTGTAAAAGTAAGGACAACTTTGAAGATGTTAAGCTGTATGAGGTGTAAAGTAGAATGGCAACTATATGGAAACATTAATGGAAGAAATCAGCTACTTGTCCAAGAACACTAATTTTCATATATTCTTTTCATTATGAGGCACTTATTATTTTTGTTTTTTACTTTTTCTCTTACATTTTCAAGCGCTCAAAACGACGTGCTTATTCAAAAGCTAAAGAATTCTAAGGAGCTTCTTTCTCTCGGACTATTAACTCAAGTAGAATATGATTCTATCGTAAAGGAGGTTAAATCAAAGCTTCTACGTTCTGATGATAGTAATGAATTAGACGGATTTTATTATGAAGGAAAAAGAATGATACCAGAGGTTTTTGCCAATCATAAAATAGATATGTTAGGTACCATGTTTTCTTTTGGCCTGGCTGGCGGAGGAACAAAATCTATTTTAATCGGGTCGTCTTCAATGAATAAAATTGATAAGCAAAATCAGGTAATTCTATTAAACATAACACGAAATGTAGACTTCGGAGGAAATGCCATATCCACCATATCTAATGAACAGAATATTGCTAGTGCACAATCACCAGCTAACTTTATACTAGTCCCTTTAAAGGTGAATTCGAAAAAAAATCAACGATCTATCAAAATAGGTTCTCTAGGTTTACTCAAAGGCCCAAGCTTTCAAATTGATCCTAAACTACTTATTGATTTTAAATGGGAGGTAATTTCGAATTCTAAGTTTCGAATTCAAACGAATCTTGTACCTGGTGAGTATGCTTTTGTTTACAAGGGTACTACCTCTCAATTTTCTTCAAACCCCATTTTTTCTTTCTCGGTTAATTAAGTGAAGCGAAATAAAATTCTTTTAACCGGAGCAAACGGCTATATCGGTAAGCGATTGCTTGAAGTTCTAATTAATATGAATTTTGATGTAGTATGCTGTGTCAGAGATACCATGAGGTTTAATCTCAATGACTTTGAACGTAAACACATCGAAGTAATAGAGGTAGATTTACTTAATCGTGAGTCTTTAGATAAGTTACCCGTTGATATTGATGGAGCCTACTACCTAGTGCATTCGATGTCTTCCAATCATAATTTTGATGAATTAGAACGAATATGCGCTCTCAATTTCGTCAGTTACTTGAATCAAACTACCGTAGAGCACGTTATTTATTTGAGTGGAATTGTAAACAGTTTAGATCTTTCAAAACATCTAGATTCACGCAAGAATGTTGAAGATATTTTAGCTAAAGGGACATATAATTTTACTTGCCTACGCGCTGGGATAATTATTGGTTCTGGGAGTGCATCTTTCGAGATCATACGAGATTTGGTCGAAAAGTTACCTGTGATGATTACCCCGAAGTGGTTACGAACTAGATGCCAACCTATTGGAATTAGCGACGTTTTACAGTACTTAAGTAAATCGCTTTTTGAGCCACAGACCTATAATAAACATTACGATATCGGGAGTACAGATATTCTTACCTATAAAGAAATGTTGTTAGGCTACGCTGAAGTAAGAAAGTTAAAACGATAC
>JALQZD010000295.1 GCA_023258495.1 Polaribacter sp. | reverse complement strand
CTTTGAATCTTGTAAAGAACAACGTACAACCACCTATTACTTAATTCGGCATGCCGAAAAAGACAGGACCGATTCTTTAAATAGAAATCCGAATCTTACTGAACAAGGATTAGAAAGAGCTAAAAAATGGGCGGATTATTTTAAAAATATTGATTTGGATGCCGTTTATTCTACCAATTACAATCGAACACTTCAAACGGCGATACCTACAGCTGAAAGTAAGGAATTAACCGTCCAATTATACAATCCCAGAAAAATGTATGATTCGATTTTTCAAGCAGAAACAACAGGAAAAAGTGTTTTGGTCGTAGGTCATAGTAATACGACCCCTGCTTTTGTTAACCAAATTTTATCAGAGGGTCAAAAGGGTGAAATCAAAGAAATTTATAAGAGCATGGATGACAATGATAACGCTAGTATGTATATTGTTTCATTTGAAAAAAGAGGAATTGCTATGATAAAAAAGAGCTCAAAAGTTATTAAAGTTGGTCATTAAAGCTTTGTAACTTGAATATTTTTTAAAATGATATCAGATACTTTGTTTAGGTTACCTGCTATAAAAAGAGAGTCAATGATCTTAACATCCGTGATTTGTTTATTGGGTTTGTAGTTCGCATAATTCACAAAGCGAATACCTTCTATGATTTTTTTGGATGTAACTTCTCTAAAACGAAAGCCACCACCATTGGTATGAAATTCGTAGGCTAAATAATCAATCAATAAGGATTCCTGATTTACCCAATAAATGAATACATCGTCATAGTCTTCTCCTCCTCCTTCTTCAGAAAAACGGACTTCAATTTTATAATACGGTTGCCCTTTTATAACTACGGATGGTAATTTTTTTTTCTGAACTGCAGCGTCATTCAATCCGAAAGGAAGGACTGAAAAATAATGCACTGAGTTTACCGAATTCTTAGTATTGTTGGCAACAGAATCAGTTAAAACCACTTGTTCGCCATGGATGAAACGCATAAATCCGGTATTTGATAAAACATCTTTGATACTATCAAAACTTCTAGTGAATTCAAATTGTCCATTATTTCTAGTGGCCAAGTACCCCTTATCTCTGAATGTAAAAGCGATTTTTGACTGAGATACTTTGTCTGCACCAGAAGCTTTAATCGATTTATCTATAATTTGTTGTGCAGTGAATTCAGATTCGGTTTTAGAACAACTAAGGATCAAAAAAGCCAATAATAATAAAGATAATCTCATAAATCATGTAGAATTGAAATACAAAATTACGGTTCTTATTCAGTAATCAAAAATGTATATTTGTCTCGTGTAGAGAACCATGCAGAAAAACATCAACATACAAAATAAAAAAGCTCGATTCGAATACGAAATCATCGATAGATATGTCGCGGGTATTCAATTAACGGGTACAGAAATCAAATCGATTCGATTGAGTAAAGCTCGAATTACAGAAAGCTTTTGTGAATTCAATGAGCGTAGTGAATTGTTTGTTGTAAATATGTATATTGAAGAATATTTTCACGGTCATCACTTTAACCATAAACCGAAGAGCGAACGAAAACTATTGTTAAATAAACGAGAGTTAAAGAAGCTGAAAAAAGATGTTGATGCAAAAGGAACAACGATAGTTCCGCTTCGATTATTTATCAATGAAAACGGATTTGCAAAGTTAGAAATAGCGCTTGCCAAGGGTAAAAAGACGCATGATAAGCGAGAAGTGATTAAAGATAGAGACTCAAAACGCAATCTGGCACGAATAAAAAAGAACTTCAATACCTAAGCTATGCTAGCTGAAAAGTTTCGAAATCATGAAATTATTTTAGCTTCTAAATCACCTAGAAGACAGGAACTTTTTAAATCACTAGATGTTGATTTCAAGGTGGAGACACGAGAAGTCCCCGAACTTTATCCGGAATCTCTTCAAAAACAGGAAATTACTTCCTATTTAAGTGAATTAAAATCCAATGCTTTTGGGAAACTAGAAAATCATCAAGTATTAGTTACTGCCGATACGATTGTCTGGCAGAACAACAAGGCACTTGAAAAACCTTTGAATGAGAAGGAGGCCTATTATATGCTAAATTCTCTTCAAGGAAGAACACATGAAGTTATTACATCCTTCTGCATACGTACATCGAGCTATCGTTCTACTGTTAGTGATATCACAACGGTTCATTTTGATGATTTAACATCAGAAGAGATGAATTTCTACATTAGAAACTATCAACCATTTGATAAAGCAGGAGCCTACGGAATACAAGAATGGATTGGGTTTGTTGGGATCAAAAAGATTGAAGGAAGCTACTTTAATGTTGTTGGTTTACCTGTTCATAAACTGTATAAAGAATTAAAAAATCTAAAGTTATAATCCTTAAAATAATAGTACTTTTGAGGGCAAATTAAAGGCAGATATTACATGAAAAAATACACCTATACCGAAATGAAAGATACCCGCTCTGGTTTTGGAGATGGATTAACAGAATTGGGAAGAACAAATCCGAATGTAGTAGCATTATGTGCAGATTTAACAGGTTCGTTAAAAATGAATCAGTTTGAAAAAGAAAACCCAGATCGATTTTTTCAAATTGGTATTGCCGAGGCTAATATGATGGGAATTGCCGCAGGTCTTACTATTGGTGGAAAAATTCCTTTTACAGGAACATTTGCAAACTTTTCTACAGGAAGAGTTTATGATCAGATTCGTCAATCCATTGCGTATTCTAGTAAGAATGTGAAAATTTGTGCATCTCATGCGGGTTTAACATTAGGAGAAGATGGTGCAACACATCAAATTTTGGAGGATTTAGGCTTAATGAAGATGCTACCGGGAATGACGGTCATCAATACTTGCGATTACAATCAGACGAAAGCAGCAACAATTGCAATTGCAGAACATGACGGTCCTGTATATTTGCGTTTTGGTAGACCAAAAATACCAGTATTTATTCCAAAAGATATGCCTTTCGAAATTGGAAAAGGAATTCTATTATCAGAGGGTACAGATGTCACTATAGTGGCTACCGGTCATTTGGTTTGGGAGGCCCTTCAAGCTGCAGAAACATTAGAAAATGAAGGGATTTCTGCAGAGGTAATCAATATTCATACGATTAAACCGTTAGATGAAGAGATCATTTTATCATCAATTAAAAAAACGGGTTGTATCGTGACTGCTGAAGAGCATAACAAATTTGGAGGATTAGGAGAGAGTGTTGCAAGATGTTTAGCAACCAACAACCCTACTCCACAGGAATTTGTAGCTACTAATGATACTTTCGGTGAGTCTGGTACTCCAAAACAACTGATGGATAAGTATGGTATTAATGCAGAAGCTATTGTGAACGCTTCGAAAAAAGTAATTTCTAGAAAATAAATCAATCCTTATGAAAAGAATCATCGTTTCTATCCTTTTTTTAGTTGGTTTGAGTT
The DNA here is from genome assembly GCA_023258495.1 of Polaribacter sp. Classification (GTDB taxonomy): domain Bacteria; phylum Bacteroidota; class Bacteroidia; order Flavobacteriales; family Flavobacteriaceae; genus Polaribacter. The sequence continues at coordinate 4,743 of JALQZD010000295.1, read as the reverse complement.
TTACGACAGCTGCTCAAATTGATTTTGGTTTAAAAGGAGGTTTGAATTACAATTCAAATTCAATCAAAGAAGTGGGTACAGATGTTATTGATGGAGCAAAAAGTAAAACAGGTTATCATGCCGGAATCTGGCTGCGTTTTAAAATTCCAGCTATTGGTTTTTATTTACGGCCAGAATTGGTATACACTAGCTTAGCGAATGAAGTGTTCTACAAAGATGCTGGAAAAAACACAGCTTACAACTTCAGAAAAATAGATATCCCCGTATTATTGGGTAAAAAAATATTTGGTATTGGTAATGTCTACATTGGACCTTCGTTTCAATATATATTAGGTTCTGATTTTAGTATTTCAGATATTACCAGTGTCGAAAGCGATGGGTTTACTTTAGGAATGCAATTTGGTGGTGGGATCGAATTTGGTAAATTAGGAATAGATGTGCGCTGGGAAAGAGCTTTTACGGGCATTGAATCTGCATTGGTATCTAATCTGGGCGTTCAAAATTTTGATACACGTGTTAATCAAATCATTATAGGTCTGTATTACAAACTGTAGTTGTAAAACAAAATGATAAAAAAAAGCTCTAAGAAATTAGAGCTTTTTTTTTATCGTATATCTGGATTTAAATAATCTGGAATTGTAGGTTTGTTGGGATCACTGAAATCGTTACCCGGATTTCCATCGCCGTTGGCATCTTCATCCTTGGTTGGAACCAAATCACCGTCATCATCTGGATCTGCAAAATTTGGAAGCCCATCTCCATCGGTATCATCATTTCTTGGGTCTCCATCACCATCTGGATCTTCTAAATAAGATGGTACTCCGTCATTGTCATGATCTGTGTTTTGAATGAAATCGAACAAGTCAATATAAAAAATTAATGACTTGTTAATCAAAGTACCACTTCCAGTACCGGTATTTCTATACGCCAAACCAGAAGGAATGATTAATACTCCCTTACCACCATTGATAAAGGTTATAGGACCATTTGACCCTGAATTATTATCTCCATTTTTAAAGTTAGTAAAACCATGTGTCCATCCGCGAATAACAGCATTCAACTGAAACCAGATTGGAGAACCTCTGTATTCGAATTCCACTAGAGAGTCTGTTTTTTCTAAACTAAAACCATGGTATTGTACCAATACGGAATCCATCACAGTTGGGAATCCTTTATCAATAGTTGGATTGCCCTCTCTCCTTTTATAAACATATAATTCATAGTCAACGTCACTCTCTGTAACGTTCATAGTAACTAAGTTTGCATCTTGACTTAATGGAGTCTGATTTGATGTAATTCGTTTGATGGAATCAACATTAAAATCATAGTAATGCTTGTCTAAAAATGATCGAATTGAATCATTATCAATTAGCGCCTGAGCTTCATGGTCGAAATTATCGATATTTCCGAAGTTATTATTATCTCCACAGGCCACAAGTAAAACGGCAAATAGTATGGTAATTGCTATTTTTAATGCTTTCTTCATTTCTTGTACTAAATTTGAGGCGCAAGTTACCTTTTTATATTTTTGTAAAAAAGTAAATGAGAATATTTTAACTTTTCATGAGAATTGATAAATACTTATGGTGTATTCGAGTGTTTAAGACACGAAGTATTGCTACAGACGCTTGTAAAAAAGGTCAAGTGAAAATTGAAGATACTTCGGTAAAACCATCCAAAGAAGTGTTTGGAAATGAGTTGATTACCGTTCGAAAAAACCAAATTAACTATAAATTTAAAGTTTTGGATATTCCAGATAATCGATTAGGTCCTAAATTGGTAAATTTATACCGTCAGGATATAACACCCAAAGAAGAATTTCAGAAAAATGAATTATTGAAATTTGCGAAAGATTACTATCGAAAGAAAGGCACCGGAAGACCTACTAAAAAAGATAGAAGAGACATAGAAGACTTTACAGAAGAACCATGACCATAGAAAAAAACATCATACTAAATAACGATCAGATCAATCGAAAAATAAAACGAATTGCATTCCAAATTTACGAGGCCAATAGCACCGAGAATGAAGTGATTATTGCTGGAATCACTGGAAATGGATTTCAATTTGCTAAAAAAATCACCTCTCAATTACAAGAGATTTCACCCTTAACCGTAACCTTGTGCGAAGTAATTATCGATAAAAAAAATCCACTACATCAAATAACCACCTCTATAGATGAAGAAGCCTACATAAACAAATCAGTCATCTTAGTTGATGATGTTTTGTACTCTGGAACAACATTAATTTATGGTGTAAAGCATTTTTTAGAGGTTCCACTAAAACAATTTAAAACGGCCGTTTTGGTAGATCGAAATTTTAAAAAGTATCCTGTAAAAGCTGATTTTAAAGGTATTTCATTGTCTACTTCTATTCAGGAACACGTTGATGTTGAATTTTCTGATACTAATTCAATCGCTTATTTAGCATAAGGCTTTTAAGAGATCATCTACAATCTCATATTTTTGTTTTCCATCTACAGTAATACTGTGGTTGGATTGTAGATAATAAAACTGTCTTTCAAATAAGTGCTTGCCAATAAACTCCGGAAGTTCCTCATTCGATAAATGAGCAACTAATGGTCTTTTTCTTTTACCGGTCCTAATTCTCTCTGTAATTGTTGGAATTGATGCTTTGAGATATACAGAAGCAGCATCTGAATTCAATATGATTTCCATATTATTTCCGTAGCATGGTGTTCCACCTCCAAGGGATAGAATGAATTCCTGTTCTTTGTCTAGAACTTCAAGTAGGCATTTTGTTTCAATTTTACGAAAATAGATTTCACCTTTTTGGGTAAATATTTCTGGAATTGACATCTGTTCACGATCTGAAATGTAATGATCCAAATCAATAAATGACAGGTTTAGTTCTTTGGCTAAGATCTTTCCAATTGTACTTTTTCCGGATGCCATATAGCCTATAAGTACTATTTTCATAGGTTTTAAATTGATTTCAAATATCTAATAATTTTCTGAATAATAATTCTAAGTTTTAATAACATTGGTACTATCTTTGTTACTTTGTTAGCGCACGTGGCGGAATTGGTAGACGCGCTACCTTGAGGGGGTAGTATTCTCATGAATGTGGAAGTTCGAGTCTTCTCGTGCGCACGAAAAAACTTTTAACAATGACCATGAACAATGCTTTATCTTCCATGAAAAATCTAATTTTTCTATTTTGTGTGTTCATCGGTATGTCTGGCTTCGCTCAAGCAGATTCCATTCGGGTAAAATCGTTAAAAGGACAAGTAATTGATGCTGACAACAAAAAGGCATTAAGTGCTTCTCACATCATCAATCTAAATACTGTAAACGGAACGATTACAGATGATAAAGGATTCTTCTCGATTCCGGCTCAAGTGAATGACACTATTATGGTTTCTTATTTGGGTTATTCCTCTATTAAACTAAAAATTACCAATGATTTATTGAAAGGTAATGAATTAGAAATCGCTTTATATGAGAAACCTGTTGAAGTTAAAGAGGTAATTATTAGAACCACCAAATTAATTGGAGTCTTAGAGATTGATGTCAAACAGGTTCCCAAAGATCGTTTTACGCGTATACGAATTAATGGTATACAACAAACCTATGAAATCGGTAATGCCAGAGTGAAGAACTTTTCATCTCCTATTGCCGCAATTCTTCAGCCCGTTGATTTCCTTTATAACCTATTTGGTAAGAAACCGAAACAGTTAAAAAAATTACAAAAGCTTAAAAAGGAAGATGATCTTCGTAAAATTATGGCAGGTAAATTTGATCGTGAAGTTATGATGGAATACCTGGAGATGGATCGTCAGGAATTGACGGAACTGCTGGAAGATTGTAAGTATTCTGATTACTTTATTAAAAAGGCTTCAGACCTTCAAATGATTGAAGCCATCTTGGATTGTTACGAGAACTACAAAGCCATCAAAAAGGGTAAAATAGAGCGTAATAAATTACCATCAAAAAATTAGGGATTGAACTTTGCAGCTCAACCCCTAACTCACTATTAAAACTAACTAAATTAACGCTGACTTTATCTTAAAAGAACGTGGTAACGTATCTAACGTCATATTTTCTTCTTTTGTTCCACTGTATTCTTTTTGATAATATGATTTCTGGGTTACTATTTTTCTTTCTGATGTTATACATGATGTTGTCCATTGTATTCTTTTTTTTTGTTGTTTGTATATATGACGACATCAAATTTGAAATGTTACGAAACCTTAAATCGTTTAACAGAATCTTAAGAATTGGATCTTCAAAAAAAAAGCCCGACAATTGTCGAGCTCATTTTTTATTGATTTCCGAGTATTAAGGGCAGTCCATCTTTTCCGGAGCCGATAACAATGACTTTGCTATTGGTTGATTCAGAAAGTTTTAAAGTTGCTTCGATTCCTTTTTCTTGAAGAATCTTATCTGTTAAAGACGCACTTAAAATTCGGTTGGCAGTTGCTTTACCTTCCGCATCAATTTTTTGTCTTTCGGCCTCCTTCTTTGCTTTGGCCAATCTAAATTCATATTCCAAAAAGTCGTTGGTATGCGCAATCAACAAGGAATACAGCGGATTGGACATGCCCCCAACAAAGAACGCCGCAATCAAAAGTGCATAATAGTTGCCACCCGTTAGGATCTCCAAAAGCGATGCAGCCCCCCCAATCGCCGCACAAATCACGATCAAGAACCGTCGATCCATGCGATCAGACACCCAACCAATCGGATATTGTAGCAACATGGCCCCAACGTAAAAGGATGC